>NZ_JBALNX010000064.1:40112-103801 GCF_036962035.1 Bacillus sp. JJ1773 | reverse complement strand
GTTGCCACAGGACGTGGCGCTGTTAGTCTGTGTTCCTATAATCGGGCCTTTACGGGCTGTTGATCCCCTACTTAGAAATTTTTGTTTTACTTAACTTCTCGAAGTGGGGATCTTACAGCCCGTTAATCTGCGATAAAAATGATTAAAGTACAACTGAAAGTGCCATAATGGGAAGGATGGGAGGTGTGGAAATGGAAGGATTGGCCTTTTATTGGCTGGCATGGATATTTTGGGTAATCGCAACCTTTTTTTTGAAAAAGGATAGCTTTATTAGGATTTGTTTATCTTTATGGTTATTAGTACTCATTATTATTTCTCCATATTCTTTTTTTCTATTCAAATATGAGATATCATACGTAAGTATTCTTTTTGCTGGCACCTTATTAGGATTAATCAGCAAATTCAAAAGATTAACAGCTGCCTATGTATTATTCAGCTCATTCATTGTTATGATAGCGTATGTTTGTTTTCATTTATTCGCACTATTTGATCCTGTATGGTTAATTTTCCCGCGAAAATGGATGCTGGCCTTGCTTATGATAGCATTAGCAATCATTTTGCATACAAATAAAGTGTATCGGTTAATCATCATTCTATTTGGTTCGATACAGGGTGAATTTCTTTATGCATACATCCTTAATAAATATTCATTTCCACATTTAATTGGTTCATATGCTTATTTGGATGGTATTACACTTGCAGCTGCTCTACTTGGTGCTTGGTCTGGGTTTGAATATTTGACTTCCTTCTATGAAAAACATATTAACCATTTAGAAAAGGAAAAAGGAAAGCAAAAATTATCGTAAATGAATTTAGAAACATTTATATAAGCAATTTATTGTACTAATAATCCGCATAATGGCGAAACAGCAAGTTATTCCAAGTTTTAATTGCTAGTAAGGTACTGCTTTGATAAACTTATAAAGTTAGGCCCTTCTCTGTACTAATAAGAAGGGTTTATTTACCTTCATTCAGCAGATGTTTCCACTAGTATAAGTGGGGATGTATGCGAACAAATTGTCAAATCCAGTAAGGGTTTAAACTCCGGCTGTATAAAGTTAAGCCTCCGGCAGATGCCTCAGATTTTTTAGAGGATACCTGAGCCAGCTTGATAAAATCTGGGCGCAATTTCGCCGAGGAGAAATTGATTAGGAAAAGAAAGGGTGATGTTCATGGCAAAGCCAGTGATTGCGATTGTCGGACGTCCAAACGTTGGAAAATCCACGATATTTAACAGAATTGTTGGAGAGCGTATATCTATTGTCGAAGATATTCCCGGAGTTACTAGGGATCGTATATACAGTTCAGCAGAATGGTTAAACCATGATTTTAATATAATTGACACAGGCGGTATTGATATTGGAGATGAGCCTTTTCTTGAGCAAATTCGCCAGCAGGCTGAAATTGCAATTGATGAGGCTGACGTCATAATCTTCTTAGCGAACGGCAGAGAAGGGGTTACGGCTGCGGATGAAGAAGTGGCAAAAATCCTTTACAGGGCAAAAAAGCCGGTCGTACTTGGCGTCAATAAAATTGATAATCCTGAAATGCGAGAGCATATTTATGATTTCTATGCTTTAGGATTTGGAGAACCTTTTCCTATCTCGGGTGCACATGGATTAGGATTAGGAGATTTACTTGATGAGGCTGCTAGACATTTTCCAAAGCATGGTCAGAAAGATTATGATGAGGATGTAATTAAATTTTCATTAATTGGCCGTCCTAATGTAGGGAAATCCTCACTTGTAAATGCTATTTTAGGCGAAGATCGAGTCATTGTCAGTAATATTGCCGGTACTACGAGAGATGCAATCGATTCTCAGCTAACTTATAATGGAGACAAGTATGTCATTATTGATACTGCTGGAATGCGCAAAAAGGGTAAGGTATATGAAACAACTGAAAAATATAGTGTTTTGCGTGCTTTAAGAGCAATTGAACGTTCAGATGTAGTCCTTGTTGTTTTAGATGGAGAAGAAGGAATTATCGAGCAGGACAAACGGATTGCAGGGTATGCTCATGAAGCTGGACGAGCTGTGGTCATTGTCGTGAATAAGTGGGATGCTGTAGAAAAAGATGAGAAAACGATGAAGGAATTTGAACAAAAGATTCGTGAGCATTTCTTGTTTCTTGATTACGCTCCGATTGTATTCCTTTCCGCAAAAACAAAAAAACGGATTCATACCCTTATTCCAATGATCAATACCGCAAGTGACAATCATTCATTGCGCGTTGAAACGAGTGTTCTGAATGATGTCATTATGGATGCGGTTGCTATGAATCCAACACCGACCGATAAAGGAAGACGCTTGAGAATTTATTATACGACTCAAGTTGCGGTGAAGCCGCCAACCTTTGTTGTTTTTGTAAATGAGCCTGAATTAATGCATTTTTCATATGAGCGGTTCTTAGAAAATAGAATTCGGGATGCCTTTGGCTTTGAAGGGACACCAATCAAGATATTTGCAAGAGAGAGAAAATAATAAAGAAGCAGCTTGATCAGGGGCTTTTGACTTCCAACGTACAGGACTTACTAGTGCCGATGCTGCCACAGGACGTGGCGTACTTCGTCAGCGAGCCCCAAGGCGCTGAGCTAAACAAATAATTTTATAAGGCAGTGATTAAATGGAGCAAAGGTTTGAACGAGTAGCTGTTGTTGGAGCGGGAAGCTGGGGAACAGCTTTGGCTATGGTTCTGGCAGATAATGGCCATGAAGTTCGTCTTTGGGGTCATAAACTCCAGCAAATAAATGAAATTAATCAATACCATACGAATAAAAAATATTTACCAGAGGTAATCCTACCTGAAGGAATTACTGGATATTTTGATCTAGAGGAAGCTTTATCGGGAGTTCATACAATTATTCTAGCTGTTCCGTCAAAAGCGATTCGTGAAACAGTCGGCAAAATTAACTTCATTTGCAAAGAGCCTTTAACCATTGTTCATGTGAGCAAGGGAATTGAGCCAGACACTTTACTTCGTATTTCTGAAATGATTGAACAGGAAATATCCCCTGAAAATTTGGACAGTATCGTCGTTCTATCAGGTCCAAGTCATGCAGAAGAGGTTGTTTTAAGGCATCCGACAACTGTGACTGTTTCATCTAAGAACATGGATGCGGCTGAAAGAATTCAAGATTTATTTATTAATCAGAATTTCCGTGTTTATACAAATCCTGATATTATCGGAGTTGAAATTGGCGGGGCATTAAAAAATATTATTGCACTAGCAGCGGGTATTACAGATGGGTTGGGCTATGGTGATAATGCAAAGGCTGCGCTAATGACTAGAGGTTTAGCAGAAATTGCCCGTTTAGGGATGAATATGGGTGCTAGTCCCCTTACATTTTCTGGTTTAACGGGAATTGGAGATTTAATTGCAACTTGTACAAGTGTTCACTCCCGAAATTGGAGGGCAGGGAATTTGCTTGGTAAGGGCCATAATTTACAAGAAGTTCTTGATAATATGGGAATGGTAGTTGAAGGTGTAAGAACAACAAAAGCTGCCAAGCAACTAGCAGAAAAATATGAAGTGAATATGCCCATTACCGATATTCTTTATGACGTTCTTTTTAATGGTGTGAATGCAAAGGAGGGAGTAGATCTTTTGATGGCACGTGGAAAAAAGAACGAAATGGAGGATTTAACGAACGTTCTTGAATCTGACTTTGACAAATAAAACGGCTCAATCCTAATATTTTTTAAATATAGGCATTCGAGGATGCGAGCCGGCTACTTTTTGCATACAATGCAACGAAGCAAACTGGTGAAATGAACAGGGTGTATGGGTTATTTAGTCTCATAAGCTTGAGTTAAAGAAATGCCCCTTTCTTTAACTCAGCTTTTTTTTTATAGTACTTTCTTTTTCAAACAGACAAGCGTATGTTATAATCATTTCGGAAAAAGGAGTTGAAAGTCATGTCACCGTCATTAATGAAAATGTGGGTTTCTCTTGCATCAATGGGCTTTATGTTTATCTCAATATTAATGATTTATTTAAGCCGTTATAAATTGGGTGGAATCTTTAAATTTCTAACTGCTATTATTGCCTATTTTTTGATGATTATATCAGGGATTATTATTGTACTAGTCGTTTTCAGCGGACCAACAAGTGATTAATTACATTATTCTTATACATAGACTAAAGGGATTGATATAAATGAAAAAAGGTTTACAGCTGCTCGGTTGTTTGCTGTTATTTATACCGCTATTATCCGGATGCATGTATCCAAAAGAACAATTAGCACAAAATAAAATTCCTTATGAAGATCAGATTAACTCTGTACAAACAGCTGTCAATTCTTATAAAGAAGCAAATAACGGACTTTTGCCTATTAAAACTAAAGATGAATCAACCCCAATATATCAAAAGTACCCTATTGATTTCAAAAAGCTTATACCTCAATTTATGGCAGAGTCGCCTGGTAATGCGTACGAATCTGGAGGGGTTTTTCAATATGTTCTAATAGATGCAGAAACAGAGCCAAAGGTCAAAATTTTTGATTTAAGAATGGCTGAAACCATTCGGGATATTAAGTTAAGAATGAAATCACAGAAGTACCCTCCTTATAAAGAACAGCTTGCAAAAAATGTTTTTACTTTGGATTTTACTAAGCTTGGCTATAAAGAAAGCCCGGTAGCATTGAGTCCTTATAGTGGAAGAAATCTGCCATTTGTGATTACAGGTGAAGCAGAGGTTTACGTTGATTACACGAGTGATCTTCATGAGGCCATGCAAAAACAGGAGTTTTCTTATAAGCAAGGGGACGATGTAAGGGAAATCCTTACGAAAGATTCTGCATTTGTTCCTGCTTATTCTTTACCGTATACAATTGATGAGGAAACAAAAAATCCAATCTTTTTAACGAAATAGGCATAACCCTTCTTCTGCAAAATATATTGTAGGAGAAGGGTTTTTTTAATGCTATTTTAACATTAAATGTAAATAAGAAAGCATAATAAGCGGAAAATGTTATCTCAAGGGGTAATTTTTTATAAAAACTGTCATAACGAGATAGGACAACATCATAAACATATAATGTCCAAACGTAATTGATAGGATAATATTATCCCACAGATTCGGGAGGGGATCACTTGGAAAAGGTAGATATTTTTAAAGATATTGCTGAAAGGACTGGCGGCGATATCTATTTCGGAGTAGTAGGAGCTGTACGTACAGGTAAATCAACTTTCATAAAAAAATTTATGGAATTAGTTGTTTTGCCAAACATGAGTAATGAAGCTGACCGTGCTCGCACCCAGGATGAACTCCCTCAAAGTGCAGCCGGAAAGACAATTATGACAACTGAGCCTAAGTTTGTACCCAATCAGGCAGCTTCTGTCCACGTGGATGAAGGCCTGGACGTTAATATTCGATTAGTTGATTGTGTAGGGTATACGGTTCCTGGTGCTAAAGGGTATGAGGACGAAAATGGCCCAAGAATGATTAATACTCCTTGGTATGAAGAGCCGATTCCGTTCCATGAAGCGGCAGAAATTGGAACTAGAAAAGTCATTCAAGAGCATTCAACCATTGGGGTCGTGATAACTACTGATGGTACAATTGGAGAAATACCTCGCAGCAATTATTTGGAGGCAGAGGAAAGAGTAATAAATGAATTAAAAGAGGTTGGAAAACCCTTCATTATGATTATTAATAGTGTACAGCCTCATCATCCAAATACAGATTCTCTAAGAAATCAGCTTTCTGAAAAGTATGATATTCCTGTGCTAGCTATGAGTGTGGAGGGCATGAGGGAATCAGACGTATTAAATGTTATGCGTGAAGCCCTGTATGAGTTCCCAGTGCTTGAAGTCAATGTAAATCTCCCAAGCTGGGTGATGGTACTTCGCGAGGATCATTGGCTAAGAGAAAGCTATCAGGAAGCTGTAAAAGAAACAGTAAAAGATATTAAGAGATTACGGGATGTTGATAGGGTCGTCCATCAATTCAGTGATTTTGATTTTATTGATCGGGCGGGACTAGCAGGCATCGAAATGGGTCAAGGTGTAGCAGAAATTGACTTATATGCCCCAGACGATCTTTATGATGAAGTATTAAAAGAGATTGTGGGAGTAGAAATTCGCGGCAAAGATCATTTATTAGAATTAATGCAAGATTTTGCCCATGCCAAAAGGGAGTTTGATCAAATTTCAGATGCATTGAAAATGGTAAAACAAACTGGCTATGGGATTGCGGCCCCATCATTGTCCGACATGAGCCTTGATGAACCGGAAATCACACGCCATGGCTCGCGGTTTGGGGTAAGACTTAAAGCAGTAGCTCCATCCATTCATATGATTAAGGTTGATGTAGAATCAGAGTTTTCTCCAATCATTGGAACAGAAAAGCAAAGTGAAGAACTCGTTCGCTATTTAATGCAGGATTTCGAGGATGATCCTTTATCAATTTGGAATTCCGATATTTTTGGCCGCAGCCTTAGCTCGATTGTTCGAGAAGGAATTCAGGCAAAGCTTTCGATGATGCCTGAAAATGCAAGATATAAATTAAAAGAGACACTAGAAAGAATTATAAATGAAGGATCAGGCGGTTTAATAGCCATTATTTTATAAGACTCCACTCGGGGTCTTTTTTTGTTTTTTTATATAATATGACAAATAAACAAAAAATTAGGCGGTAAATGGGTGTAAAAAGAAAACTTTCCCAATAAAACGTGAATTATTCTTGATAACACGAAATGATTGTGATAATCTTTTAACAGAATTACCGTTGTGACATCCTAAACCCTTAGTAATAAAGGTTTTTTGGAGAAATGGTTTGAAAACTTCATCCATTTAATTTATTATGAGACATGTTAAACAAAAATTTGTTACAACGTTTAGAATTCAGTAATTTTGTTTACAAATGTAAGTAAGAATGCTTAATATGTCTAATTTAAGTCACCCATTTATATTTTTGGGAGGAGGTGAAACCATGAACAAGACAGAACTAATTAACGCAGTTGCTGAGAGCAGTGAACTTTCTAAAAAGGACGCTACTAAAGCAGTTGATGCAGTATTTGATGCAATCCTAGATGCTTTAAAAGCTGGTGATAAAGTACAATTAATTGGTTTCGGAAACTTTGAAGTTCGTGAGCGTGCTGCCCGTAAAGGACGCAACCCGCAAACTGGCGAAGAAATCGAAATCGCTGCAAGCAAAGTTCCTGCATTCAAACCAGGAAAAGCATTGAAAGATGCTGTTAAATAAGTACATACAAGTGCTTAAACAAAGCCTAAGTTAAAAACCGCGATCATTCGCGGTTTTTTTTATATCAATGCCCCCCTGCATTTCTTTTTGCTTGTAATGAAAATAATATGCTAATATGGAAATATTGGAGTTTAAGAAAGCAAGATTGTCTGAGGGGGAAGTTTGATGTCGAACGTAAATCGTGCGCAGATAGAAGATGCCGTACGTTTAATATTAGAAGCAGTCGGGGAAGATCCAAACCGTGAAGGATTATTAGATACACCAAAGCGAGTAGCAAAAATGTATGAAGAGGTGTTTGCAGGATTAAATCAGGATCCGAAAGAATACTTCGAGACCATTTTTAGCGAAGATCATGAAGAGTTAGTGTTAGTAAAGGACATCCCTTTCTATTCACTTTGTGAGCACCACCTTGTACCTTTTTACGGAAAAGCACATGTTGCATATATTCCTAGAAATGGCCGAGTTGCAGGATTAAGTAAATTGGCTAGGGCAGTGGAGGCAGTTGCGAAACGTCCACAGCTTCAGGAACGAATTACTTCTACAGTGGCGGATGCGATTTTAGAGAAGCTTGAGCCAAATGGAGTAATGGTTGTAGTGGAAGCTGAACATATGTGCATGACGATGCGCGGAGTGAAAAAGCCGGGCTCCAAAACAGTTACAACTGCTGTTAGAGGTACATTCTCAGAAGATGATAAAGCACGTGCTGAAGTTTTAGCTTTAATCAAGTTTTAATCCATTAAGCTAAGAATGAGAGAATTCTTCTTGACGCTTAAATAATCGCTAAAAGGGTGTTAGTATGGATAAGAAAAATCCCAATGGAAATGATTATATCGTTATTAAGGCAAAGGAAGACGGTGTCAATGTCATAGGTTTAACAAGAGGAACTGATACTAGATTTCATCATTCGGAAAAACTGGATCAAGGTGAAGTCATGATTGCTCAGTTCACAGAGCATACTTCCGCCATTAAAATAAGAGGAAGCGCGAAAATCCTGACATCTTATGGTGAGATAGACAGCGAAGCGAAAAAATAACTTTATCGCAGATTAACGAGCTGTAAGATCCCCACTTCAAAATGTTGTTTAAAACAATAAATTCTACTTGGGGATCAACAGCCCGTAAAGGCCCGATTGGTTCAACTAACATTTAGCGGGGATAAAGCGCCCCATTAAATGAAGTTTCACTTTAATCCATTTGCAGGCTTTTATATGTAAGACTTTAGTTTTTCCGGAAAATCTCCTATTAAGGTATTCTAAGTTGTGATATAATTGTCCTGCCTTATGGATATTAGATATGTGTAATAAATGTAAAAAAGAAGAAAATGATAATAACGCACTGATGAAGAAAACTTAAGGAAATCAAGGGTGATCGCATGCTAGACATGAATGTGAAAATGGAAATTGTTAAGGAGCAAATCGAAAAAAAGATACGGCACCCTTATTTACTTAAATACATAGAATCTCCAAATATAGATGAAGATAAGCTATTACTTCTAGTTACGGTTCTTGATCATGTTAATCTTCCTGAAGAAAGGCTAAGAAACTTTGCTATTACAACGATGCTGATTCAAATTGCGCTTGATACACATGAATTAGTAACGAATGAAGAGCTGGACTCAGATCAACTAAAAGACAGGCAGCTAACAGTTCTCGCCGGTGTGTATTATAGCGGTTTATATTATAAGATTCTTGCCGAACTTGAAGATATCCCCTTGATTAAATCGCTGGCTACAGGTATTAAAGAAGTAAATGAAAATAAGATTTCTGTTTATCAAACAGCAGTTGAAGCAGTTGATATATTAATGGAAAGTGTAAAAAAGATTGAATCCTCATTATTTGAAAAGGTAATTGATTTAATAGAGGATCCGAATTGGAACGAATTTGCCTCTAACCTTTTATTTAGAAAAAGATTGTTGATGGAAAAGATGAGATTTTTAAAAGGTGAGACATCAATCGTTTTTGAGGCACTGAAAAAATTGTTACTACCTAAAAATCAAAATACCGAGCTATGTGAAGAGCAGCAGCACTTATTGATTCACACGTGCGACAGGTATCTTAATAGCTCAAAGCAATTAATTGATAAATATATGAGCAAACTCCCGAATCTGAATGAACCGATGAAGCAAAGAGCATATGCAATCATTAGTCAGCATCAGCCCGCAGAAAATATATTTGTGGAGGAAGGTTAGAAGGCATGCAACAATCAAAAGAAGAGCGCGTCCATCATGTTTTTGAGAAGATCTATGACAATTATGACAAGATGAATTCCGTCATTAGCTTTCAGCAGCATTTAAGATGGCGTAAGGACACCATGAAACGCATGAATGTCCAAAAAGGTTCCAAAGCATTAGACCTTTGCTGTGGAACTGCTGATTGGACTATTAGCTTGGCAGAGGCAGTAGGAACTGAGGGAGAAGTGGTAGGCCTTGATTTCAGCAAAAACATGCTGAAAATCGGTGAGCAAAAGGTAAAAGAGCTGAATTTGAAGCAAGTTAAGCTCGTTCATGGCAATGCAATGGAACTGCCATTCCCCGATCACTCCTTTGATTATGTGACAATAGGCTTTGGACTCCGAAATGTGCCGGATTATTTGCAAGTATTAAAGGAAATGCGCCGCGTGCTTAAACCTGGTGGTATGGCTGTTTGCCTTGAAACATCTCAGCCAACGATGTTTGGCTATAAACAAGCATATTACCTTTATTTCCGCTTTATCATGCCTATGTTCGGAAAAATATTTGCAAAAAGCTATAAAGAGTATTCATGGTTACAAGAATCAGCCCGCGATTTCCCTGGTATGAAGGAGCTTGCAAACATGTTCGAAGAAGCTGGTTTTGTCAAAGTAACATATAAACCGTACAGCGGTGGAGTTGCAGCGGTGCACATTGGAAGTAAAGAAAAATAAAACTTTTTTCTGAATGCTTTTTTCATAGAAATTAATGTCCGGACGGATCCAATGAAGAACTTCTGGCTCGATTTGTACGTCCTCTAATGTATGGAAGCTGCAGACAGGATTTTAAGCTGGGTGAGTATGGGAAATGAAGTTAAAAATGATGTATTCATTTCTAAATTCCGATTTAAAAAATATAGAGCAAACACTCGAAGAGACAGTTCAAGCGGAGTCTCCTTTATTACACCAAGCATCCTTGCATTTATTAAAAGCTGGGGGAAAGAGAATCCGCCCCGTTTTTGTTTTGCTTGCTGGCAAGTTTGGCGCTTACGACATTAACAAAATAAAAAATGTGGCTGTTGCGCTTGAGTTAATTCACATGGCTTCCCTCGTTCATGATGATGTCATTGATGATGCAGAATTAAGACGGGGAAAGCCAACAATTAAAGCCAAATGGGATAATAAAGTCGCCATGTACACAGGGGACTATATTTTTGCTCGTGCTTTGGAACTGATTACAGATATTGAGAATCCATTTACTCATCAGATTTTGTCAAACACGTTAGTTGAACTTTGTATTGGTGAGATTGAACAGATTCAGGATAAATATAATTTTGAACAAAATATTCGCGATTACTTCCGAAGAATAAAGCGGAAGACAGCGATACTCATTGCTGTAAGCTGCCAGCTTGGGGCAATTGCAGCTGACGTTGATGAAAAGGTCCACATAAAGCTGTATCGCTTTGGGTATTATGTTGGAATGTCCTATCAGATTATTGATGACGTCCTTGACTTTACAGGCACGGAAAAAGAGCTCGGGAAACCAGCTGGAGATGACCTTCATCAAGGCAATATTACTTTACCGGTCTTTTTTGCCATGGAGGATGCAGAAATTCGAAAAGAGATTATTAAAGTTCGTGAAACGACAGAACGAAGTGATATGGAAAGAATCATTTCGCTCATTAAGAACTCTGGCGCCATCGAAAGATCTCTTCAAGTCAGTGATTTATATTTAAATAAGGCACTGGATATATTAAAAGAACTCCCGCAAAATCGTGCAAAGAAAACACTAATCGATATTGCGAAAGTGATTGGCAAAAGAAGTTTTTAATCACGATTTGGTCGATGTTTCTCCATTGACCTTGTATTATCTTCAAAACAATGTTAATATTTTCGTGGATTATCGTATTAGGATAATTCACTATACATAGCTTTAGGAGTTGACATTTATGGAAAAAACATTTTTAATGGTTAAGCCTGACGGCGTTCAACGTAATTTAATTGGTGAGATCGTTGCTCGTTTCGAAAAGAAAGGTTTTCAACTTGTTGGTGGAAAGCTTATGAGCATCTCTAAGGAACTTGCTGAGCAGCATTATGGTGAGCACAAAGAGCGTCCTTTCTTCGGAGAATTAGTAGATTTCATCACTTCTGGCCCTGTTTTCGCAATGGTATGGGAAGGCGAAAATGTAATTGCAACAGCTCGTCAAATGATGGGAGCAACTAATCCAAAAGATTCAGCACCAGGTACAATCCGTGGTGATTTCGCAGCTACTGTAGGAAAAAATATTATTCACGGTTCTGATTCACCTGAAAGTGCAGAACGTGAAATTGGCTTATTCTTCAAACAAGAAGAACTTGTAGAATACTCAAAGTTAATGAATGAGTGGATTAACTAAATGGAAAAAGTGCTCGCAAACATTGCGGGTGCTTTTTTTTGTTATAATCCCTTTTTGAAACAAATTTTGGTCCTTTTTGTCAAATTTTCAGCTATACTTACTTTATATGAGAATAGAATGAATATATGCTTAGGGGAGAAGGGCAAATGTCTAGTGATTATCAAAGCTTTATTGTAAATATAAAGAAGAAAACAGGAATTGACCTATCTTTATATAAGGAAGCACAAATGAAAAGGAGACTCCTATCTCTTTATGAAAAAAAGGGATATAAGACCTTTCAAGAGTTTTTTGAAGCAATAAGAATGGATAATCAGCTTTTAAATGAATTTTTGGATAGAATGACTATTAACGTTTCTGAATTTTATCGAAATTCAAAAAGGTGGGAGGTGCTAGAGAATAAAATACTTCCTAAATTGCTGGCTAATAATAGACGGTTAAAAATATGGAGTGCTGCTTGCTCCACTGGTGAAGAGCCTTACACGTTAGCCATGGTAATGTCAAATTTTATGTCATTATCCCAAGTGCAAATATTGGCGACAGATATTGATGAAAATGTCATTGCGAGAGCAAAAATTGGTACATACCCTGAAAGATCATTGAATGAAGTCCCAGAAGATATGAAGAAGAAATACTTTGTGAAGGACGGAAGCTTTTATAAAGTGTCAGATGAAATCAAAAAAACTGTAACCTTTAGAAATCAAAATTTGCTTTCAGATCCATTTGGCGGACCATTTGATCTCATTGTGTGCCGGAATGTCCTCATTTATTTTACGGAAGAGGCGAAGGATACGCTTTATAATAAATTTAGCAACGCTTTAAAAACAGATGGCATTTTTTTTGTTGGCAGCACAGAGCAAATATTTAATCCTAGCAAATATGATTTTGAATCGGAGGATACATTCTTCTACAGAAAAAAATAAAGATCAGAAGTCTGTTTAGATGCAGGCTTCTTTCTTTTAGAAGTTTATATTTTTTTGTGTTGAAAATGCCGGCCTTCCTTGAATGGATTGTACGTAATAATTATTGTTTTTTTGCAAAAAATTAAATGAATTTTCTATTTTTACTATTCATATTTTTGCCGATATGTTATATTGGTACATAATTCTTTAATGAGTTGAAGGGGGAAAGAGTTTTGAGATATTTGACTTCAGGTGAATCACATGGACCGCAGCTGACCGCTATTATTGAGGGGCTGCCAGCGGGGTTGCCTTTGCTTACTTCTGATATAAATATAGAATTAGCTAGACGTCAAAAAGGACATGGCCGAGGCAGAAGAATGCAAATTGAAAAGGATACAGTACAAATTACTGGGGGAGTTAGGCACGGATACACTTTAGGATCCCCAGTTGCATTAGTCGTTGAAAATAACGATTGGAAGCACTGGACGAAAATTATGGGTCAAGATCCTATTGCTCCAGAAGAAGAAGAAGAGATAAAAAGAAAAATTACTCGTCCTCGCCCTGGGCACGCTGATTTGAATGGTGCTCTAAAATATGGACATAGAGACATGAGAAATGTTCTTGAACGCTCTTCAGCAAGAGAAACGACTGTAAGGGTGGCTGCAGGGGCAGTTGCCAAAAAGCTATTAGCTGAGCTTGGAATAAATATCGCTTCTCATGTTGTAGAAATTGGCGGAATTAAATCCGCAGTCAGAGAATACGAAACTCTTGAAAAGCTGAAGGAGATTTCAGAAGACTCACCAGTTCGCTGCATAGATCCTGATGCAGCACAGCAAATGATGAAAGCTATTGATGATGCAAAAGAGCAAGGTGATTCTATTGGCGGTATTGTTGAAGTCATCGTTGAAGGCATGCCTCCAGGAGTCGGCAGCTATGTTCACTATGATCGTAAGCTTGACGCTAAATTATCAAGCGGGATGATGAGCATCAATGCCTTTAAAGGTGTAGAGATTGGGATCGGCTTTGAAGCGGCAAGTAAGCCAGGCAGCGAAGTTCATGATGAAATTGCATGGAGCCAGGAACAAGGCTATTACCGTAAAACGAATCGTTTAGGCGGCTTAGAAGGCGGAATGTCAACAGGTATGCCGATTGTAGTAAGGGGAGTCATGAAGCCTATTCCTACTTTATATAAACCGCTTCAAAGTGTGGATATTGAAACGAAGGAGCCATTTGCAGCAAGCATTGAGAGGTCTGACAGCTGTGCCGTTCCTGCAGCAGCAGTAGTAGCAGAGAATGTTATAGCCTGGGAATTAGCAGCAGCGATCGTGGATCAATACTACTCGGACCGGTTTGAAACATTAAAGGAAATTATTGATCAGCAGAGAGCGTTTGCGAGGGAATTCTAATGGATGCGGTAACCATTGAAACGAATTCGAAAACATATCCTGTATATGTTGGCGCAGGGGTTATCGAGCAAATAAGCTCATTTATTCAAGATAAATTCCCTTCCTTAACAACGATTATGGTTTTGACTGATGAAACAGTTGCAGAGCTTTATTTAGATGACATGAAAGCTGCCATATCCAATTTCAAATCGGAAATCTGCATCGTTCCAAGCGGAGAAAAAGCGAAAACCTTTGATGTATATTATCAGTCATTAAGTTTTGCGTTAGAAAAAAAGCTGGACAGAAAATCAATACTGATTGCATTTGGTGGTGGAGCAATTGGAGACCTTGGAGGATTTGTAGCTTCGACATTCATGCGAGGAATCCCTTTTCTCCAAGTGCCAACGACAATCTTAGCTCATGATAGCGCAGTTGGCGGGAAAGTCGCTATCAATCATCCATTGGGAAAAAATATGATTGGCGCTTTTTATCAGCCGGAAGCTGTATTCTATGATTTGCATTTTCTGCGATCGCTACCGCTGAAAGAAAGACGATCTGGTTTTGCTGAAGTCATAAAGCATAGCTTAATTCATGATCCGTCCTTTTATGATTGGCTGTTAACTCATGTAAATTCTCTAGATGAACTTGGTGGAGAGGATTTACAATATGCTTTAGTTAAGGGAATTGAAATTAAGAACTATTTTGTTTCTATGGATGAGAAAGAGTCTGGAATCCGTGCTTACTTAAATTTTGGCCATACGCTTGGCCATGCGATTGAAGCTGAAATGGGCTACGGCAAATGGACACATGGGGAATCAATATTGATCGGCATGCTATTTGCATTGCAACTAAGCGATAACATAACGGGTTTATCCTTTAATATGGAGCCGTTAAAAAATTGGCTCGCTCGTCTAGGCTATGAAACCAAAATACCTAAAGCACTGACGATACAAAATTTAATTGAGCGAATGAAACAAGATAAAAAGTCAATCGGTCAAAAAGTAAACTTTGTTCTATTAAAGGAAATCGGTAACCCCGAATTATTTGAGGTTTCAGAAGCGGAATTGATCAAGCAGCTAGAATATTTTCAAAAATAAAGGAGGGGTTGCATGTGATACGCGGCGTAAGAGGAGCTACTACAATAAATGAAAACAATGAAAAAGAAATTATTGAAGCTACAGAGATTTTGCTGAGGAAGATGATTGAGGAAAATTCGATCGATGCTGAGATGGTTGCATCTGTCTTCATTTCAGTGACAGAGGATATCACAGCAGTATTCCCTGCCAAAGCAATGAGATTAATAGAGGGCTGGAAGTATGTCCCTGTTATGTGTATGAGAGAGATTCCAGTCGATTCCTCATTAGAAAAATGTATCCGTGTCATGATGCATGTGAATACAAATATTTCACAAAAAGATATTAGTCATATTTACTTAGGAGACGCCATTAAATTAAGACCTGATTTAAATACTGCAGAATAGTATTAAAATTAATCTTTTATACATTGATTTTTAATGACATTCAAAAGAAAAGGTGAATCATTATGAAATGGAAAGAGCAGTTGCTTCATTTATCTCCTTATCAGCCTGGGAAACCAATCGATGAAGTAAAAAGACAGTATGGTTTGGAAAAAATTATAAAATTGGCATCCAATGAAAATCCGTTCGGATGCTCTGAAAATGTGATTGCTGCTATCAATTGTTCTTCAGCATCATTTCCTTTTTATCCAGACGGAAATGCTACTAATTTAAGAGAAATGATTGCTGATTATTTCCATTTAAGCCCATCACAATTTATTTTTGGCAATGGGGCTGATAACCTCATCCAAATTATTTCAAGGGCTCTTTTAAAGCCAGGCACTAACACAGTAATGGCTACACAAACCTTTTCGCAGTATAAGCATAACGCTGTCATTGATGGTGCAGAGGTTAGGGAAATTCCTCAAATAAACGGAGAACATGACCTAGATGGAATGCTGCAGGCTATAGACGAGTCAACTTCAGTAGTGTGGGTTTGTAACCCAAATAATCCGACAGGAACATATATAGGTGAAGATCGATTAGTTTCATTCTTAGAGAAAGTGCCGAATGAAATTCTCGTTGTCATTGATGAAGCCTATTTTGACTATGCTGTTGCTGAAGACTATAGCAGTTCGGTACATTTACTGGATCCTTTTCCAAATATGATCGTCTTGCGTACATTCTCAAAAATTTATGGCCTTGCAAGCCTTCGTGTTGGATTCGGGATTAGCCAACCTGAAATCATTAAAGTTTTAGAACCAGCAAGAGAACCTTTTAATGTTAATACAATGGCCCAAGCAGCAGCAGTTGCAGCTCTTGAAGACAAGGAGTATGTTGATTTCTGCAGACAAAAAAACCGTGAGGGTCTGGAACAATTTTATGCATTTTGTGAGGAGAAGGGCTTAAGCTATTACCCCTCACAAGCAAACTTTATCCTCATTGATTTTAACAAGGACGGAAACGAAGTATTTCAATATTTGCTCGAAAGAGGATATATCGTTCGTTCAGGCAAGGCACTTGGTTTCCCTACATGTGTGAGGGTGACAGTTGGTTCAAAGGAGCAAAATGAAGGTGTTATGCAGGTTATGGCTGAATTACTAGCTGAAAAGACAATCATTTCATAAGAAAACAATTATTTATTAGAAATCAGAGGCTGCTATAGCCTCTGAAGCTTTTTTCCCTAATTACCATATATTTAGCCAGTAAATGTGCTTTTACAATGGATAACTCAATCATAAAGGTGGTGAGCCGCTTGAAAGGCCGTGTACTTATTATAGGTTTAGGATTAATTGGAGGATCCTTGGCACTATGCATTAAAAAGACTCACAAGGATGCAGTTGTCGTTGGTTTTGATGCGAACGAAGAACAGACAAAGCTTGGAAGGATGCTTGGGGTGATTGATGAAATTGCCATTTCAATTGAAGAAGCTGCTGAACATGCTGACCTGATTTTAATTGCTACTCCAGTAAAAGTAACCGAAAAGATATTTAAAATCCTAGAAAATATTCCATTAAAGAATCAAGTTATTATTTCAGATGCAGGCAGTACGAAAAAGGAAATCGTTCAATTGGCTGACGCTTTTAAGAAAAGGGGAATCAGTTTTATTGGCGGGCATCCAATGGCTGGGTCACACAAAAGCGGTGTAACTGCTGCAAAATCGATCCTTTTTGAAAATGCCTTTTATATTTTTACGCCTGAAGATCATATTTCAAACAGTAAGCTACAGGAACTGCAAAATTGGCTTTCTGGGACAAAAGCAAGATTTATTACCTTATCCCCACAGGAACATGATTATTTAACAGGAGTTATCAGTCATTTTCCGCATATTATTGCAGCCTCTCTCGTTCATCAAGCTGAGAAAACAAGTGCAAAGCAAAAGCTAGTACCAAGTTTGGCAGCTGGAGGCTTTCGAGATGTGACAAGAATCGCATCTAGCAGTCCTGAAATGTGGAGAGACATTTTACTGCATAATAAAGAAGTTATGTTACATCTTCTTGATGATTGGCAAAAAGAAATGCAGAAAGTTACTAACATGCTTGCCGAAGAAAATGAACATGAAATTTATCATTATTTTCATCGTGCTAAGCAATTTCGTGATGAATTGCCACAAAAAGAAAAAGGAGCTATCCCATCTTTTTACGATCTGTTTGTTGATATCCCTGACTATCCAGGTGTAATTTCTGAGATTACAGGATATTTAGCAAAAGAGGATATCAGCATTACTAATATTCGAATCCTGGAAACTCGAGTGGATATTAATGGAATCCTAATTATTAGTTTCCAAACAGAAGAAGATCGTGCGCGTGCAGAGGTTTGTATTCATAATTACACTAATTTTGAAACCTCTGTAGGAATTTAAGTTTGGGAGAAAAAAGCATATATAAGGGGTGTTTTTTTTGAAGCCAATTAAATTAAAGACCAGTATTCCTTCTTTAAGGGGATCAATCAATATTCCAGGTGATAAATCAATCTCCCACCGATCCATCATGTTTGGGGCTATTGCTGAAGGGAAAACGACCGTTACAAACTTTTTGCTCGGGGAGGATTGTTTAAGTACAATCGCTTGCTTTAAAAAATTAGGTATATCCATCCAGCAACTAGAGGATAAAGTGATCATTGAAGGAAACGGCATTGATGGGCTAAAGGAACCTTCAGATATATTAGATGTCGGAAATTCGGGAACAACTATTCGATTATTGTTAGGCATTCTTGCTGGACGGTCTTTTCATTCTGTATTAGTTGGAGACGAATCGATTGGGAAAAGACCGATGACTAGGGTGACAAAGCCATTACAAACGATGGGAGCAGTCATACAGGGCAGGAAGAATGGTGAATATACACCCATTTCCATTTCAGGCGGCTCGTTAAAACCAATGGAATATTCATTACCTGTTGCAAGTGCCCAAGTTAAGTCTTCTCTGTTGTTTGCGGGATTACAGGCTAATGGGACTACAACTATCATAGAGCCAGTGAAAACTAGGGATCATACTGAAAGAATGATAAATAAGTTTGGCGGCTCGATTGAAGTGGATGAACGTACAATTCGCATTAAAGGTGATCAGAAGCTTACAGGAACTGATATACATGTTCCAGGCGACATTTCATCTGCGGCTTTCTTCCTCGTTGCAGGGGCTATCGTGCCTAATAGCTGTATAACATTAAAAAATGTTGGCTTAAATCCGACAAGAACGGGAATTATTGATGTTTTGAAAGCAATGGGCGCTGATATGACCATTGTTCCTTATGAAGACGATACATTTGAACCGTGTGGAGATATTACGATTAAAACATCGACTCTAAAGGGAATCACGATTGAAGGCGACCTAATTCCAAGACTGATTGATGAAATCCCTATTATCGCTCTACTAGCTTCACAAGCTGAGGGTGAAACTGTTATTAAAGATGCTGAGGAATTAAAGGTGAAAGAGACAAATCGGATAGATACGGTAGTAAATGAGCTAACGAAACTTGGAGCAGATATTGAAGCAACAGAGGATGGAATGATTATTAAAGGAAATTCTCAATTGAACGGTGGAATCGTTTCAAGTTACGGTGATCATAGAATTGGAATGATGCTTGCCATCGCCGCAGCTATATGTAAGGAAGAGGTATTCCTCAAAAATGAAGAGTCAATTTATATCTCTTATCCTTCATTTTTTACACATTTAGAAAGTCTTAGTAAGTAAATATTATTCAGGGGCTGCGTATCAGCCTCTTTTTGTTTTGTTACAAATATTAAATTGAGAATAACTTCTAAATAAATAATCATAAATATTAATATTTTTCATAGCTTGTCTTAAGACCGTATAAAGGGTGGTTTTATGACATATATCATTGAAAACGCCAATATTCTTAAGGACCAGAAATTAACGAAAGCCTCACTTTTAATTGATAACGGATCCATAGTATCAATTAAACCAGACTTTAAAAGGTATAAGTATATAAAAATGAATGCTGAACCATTTATAATGGCCCCCACTTCAATCCTGTTTAAAAAAGATTTTCCGTTAGAAATATCTTTTCAGGAAATGAAAAAATTTTATATGGAAGAATTTATTCTAAAAGGATGCACGACCTTCATAACAGTGGCAGCTGTGAAGCATGAGTATGAATTATCAGCTGCAATTAAACGTTTAAAAATACATCTGCTAAATAGCCCAATTGATTTTATTATAGGTGTTCGGATACCAATCCGGCTATTAACCCAATCTTTTTTAAGAAAGTGTAAGCAGGAAAAAGTTCCCGCTATCTTTGTTGAGATTAATCAAGTGTACGAGCTGTTCAATTTGCCTTGGGGATGGCTTCGGGAGGCTATGTTTCCTTATAACAGCCCCCTAATACCAATATTTATGAATGCTAATAAACAGGACGCAAATGAATGGAAAAGGCTCATGAAAGAAGAAAAAATCCCGTTTGTACAGGAAGAATTACAAGAAGATAAGCCCATCCCAAAAGACGTTTTATGTAAGATGGGGATTTATCCATTCAAGGCAAGCATTTATCAAGGGTGCGAATTGTCTTATAATTACTATTTGCAAAGCAGAGAAATACGAAAAATTGAAGAATCTCAATTGTTTCATTATCATAGAGATAAGTTAGTCATTACAGTTCAAAATGGATTTGTTATCCGTTCTGGCCATGATGTTGTTTATAGGCCTGGATATGGCAAGCATGTTAAAATAAAAACACCATCATTTTTTAAGATTGACGTATAGACGTGAAAGGAACTTACTATGGAGAAAATAAATGAAATTATTAAATTGCTTGAAAACGGTCAACATGAAGAAGCGTTGACCCATTATAAGAGAATTTTATTAAATGGATCTCATGAAGAAAGATATGTTCTAGGTGAGGAATTACTTCACTACGGATTTCTGGAGGAAGCAAAAAAAATATTCGAAAGACTGCTTGAATCTTATCCGGAAGAGGGAGAATTGCTTGTCCTTTTAGCAGAAACTCATATTGATCTTGGAGAAGAGGATGAAGCAATACTCGTTTTAGAGAAAGTACAAGAGGAAGATCCAAGTTTCCCGCAATCGCTATTGCTGCTTGCTGATCTTTATCAAATGGAAGGTTTATATGAGGTGAGTGAACAAAAGCTGTTAAAAGCAAAGTCCATTTTGCCTAAAGAGGTAATTGTTGATTTTGCACTTGGCGAACTTTACGGAGAACAAGGCAGATTTCTCGAAGCTGCAAAAATCTATAGACAAGTTCTTAATACAGATGAAATCATTGCAGGTGTGAATGTTAATCAGAGGCTAGCAGAGGTTCTTAGCGTGGGAGGAGCATTCGAGGAGTCTTTGCCTTACTACGAAAAAGCTATGGAGGATAAACTTGAAATTAATACACTGTTTAGCTATGCATTTACTGCACTGCAAGCAGGATATAATAGAACGGCCATCGAAAAGTTTAATGAATTAAAGGAGCTTGATCCCGAATATCATTCCTTATATATCAATCTTTCCAAGGCTTACGAGCGTGAAGAGGAATTAGAAGACAGCTTTAATGCGATTAAGATGGGAATTCAATATGATGAATATAATAAAGAGCTTTATTTATATGGCGGTAAACTTGCGCTAAAGTTAGGCAAGGAACAGGAAGCAGAAAATTTATTAAGAGAGGCGCTTGCACTTGACCCAGAATATATTGAAGCAGGGGCCAGCTTAACAAAGCTTTTTCTTAGGCAGGAAAGAAATAAAGATGTTTTGGAAATTACGGAATTGTTAAGTGATTTTGAGGAAGAGGAGCCGCAGCTTATTTGGGATTCAGCCTTAGCCCATCACCAGCTTGAAGAATATTCATTGGCATTAAACAAATACAATCGTGCATATACTTTCTTTAAGGAAGAGCCGGATTTTCTAATAGATTACGGAAATTTTTTAATTGAGGAAGGAAAAAGCACTGAAGCTGCCGAAGTTTTTAGTAAATTAGTAAAACTTGAGCCAGGCATCATTGAATATCAGGAAATACTACAAAGACTCTTGGATCAATGAAAAAAGTGAAATGGGCTTATTAATTTTGTAATAGCAGAGGAGGGAATCGAATATGTCAGCCCCTGTATCTGTCAACGAGAAAAAAGATTTTATTCGCTGGTTTCTAAACCATTATCAATTAAAGAGACGGGAATGTGTATGGATTCTTAACTACTTAATGAGCCATGATCAGTTAATGGAAAAAGTTCATTTTGTTGAGCATGCACAGTATTGTCCGAAAGGATTAATAATGTCAACTCATTGTGTTGACGAAGTCCCGTTTCGTTTCTACAAGGAAAATGTCATGACGACTGATGCAGAGAAATCTTTTCATGACATACGGCTTAATCGTGATGAGGATATCTTTATCCAGCTAAATTTCCACGCTTCCAATAAAGCCCATCAATATGCAGCTGTTTTGGAGGAAAACCCATTTTTACCGAATAAAATGGAAATTAGTGAGAAGGATAAAATGGTTGCTGAAAAGTTTCTTTGCGACAGCATAAAGAAATTTCAAAGAGAGACCCTTCTAAGGAAAATTGATGAGGCTTTGGACAGTCAAGACGAGTCCGCTTTCATCCAATTAACTGAAAAACTAAATAAATTAAAGTCTTAATCCTTGCTTGCTATTATTAGCAGGCTTTTATTTTTTTGTCGCAATTTCATAATAGTGTTAAGATAAATAGGATAAATTAGAAATATGGAGTGAGTTGGATGAAGTGGATTTCTCAGGATATTGATAAGTTTCTTCAGTCAAAAGAGTATGTGGATACAGCAGTATTGCCATTGCTTCCTGTTTCCCTCGGCAATGATATGAAACAATCAGCTTCGATGAGTGAGTTTATTTCCTTACTAAGTGTTCAGCTAGAAAGACAGTTTAGGGGAAGGGTTATGATGTTGACGGGATTTTCTTATCTTAAATCAGCAACAATGGACAAGCTTGGCGAGGATGTAAAGGTTTGGGAGAATGAATTATTTGCAAATGGTTTTAAGCATGTTTTTCACGTCACCTCTGACAGCAGCTGGAAAGGAATTGAAGATCGGCTAAATGGAAGTTTAATTTGGCTTCCATCCATTCCACTTGAACATATGGATGAGCGAAATCGAAATTCTATACTGGAGGATCAAGTTAAACAGCTATTAACTCTGTTTATGCAAAAATGGCAAAATGCTAAATGATGAAGGTTGTTATTAAGGGTTATTACTCCCTTTAGTCGAAAAAATGAAGACGAAGCTCGTTAAGAAGGGTTCAAAACTCCCTTCCAGTCGGAAAAATGAATACGAAGGTCGTTAAGAAGGTCTCAAAACTCCCTCCCATTCGGAAAAATAAAAACTATGTATTTTTAAATATCCAATTGACGGTATTCGTCTATTAATGTATTTCTGTGTAGACAAATTCGAGATAATAATTATACTCCTTTATTTTAAAAATGTAACTATTTTTAATATTATTTAAATCTGTCACAGAGTCTACATGTTTTTACCAAAGGATTATATTGACCTTCAAAGAAGATTGATATATCATGGTTATGTCCTAGTTTTATATTGTGTTGAACTTTGTCCGTTGGACTTAACTTCATAATAGAGGGGGGAAAAGTATGAGCAAAAATCGTGTATCAAGACGTCAATTCCTTAGCTATACTCTAACTGGTGTAGGCGGTTTCATGGCTGCAGGTATGTTAATGCCTATGGTTCGTTTCGCAATTGATCCAGTATTGCAAGCAAAAGCTGAAGGTGATTTCATTCCAACTAAACAAAAAGTTGCCGAAATTACCGATGTTCCAACTAGGGTTGACTATACATTTGAACAGCAGGATGCATGGTATACTTCAGATGTAACAGGTACAGCATGGGTTTACAAAGACGAAAAAGGTGAAATTGTAGCTTTATCGCCTGTATGTAAACATTTAGGGTGTGTAGTTGACTGGAATACTGATAAATCCAATCAGAATCACTTCTACTGTCCATGTCATGGCGGTCTTTATACTAAAGATGGTACAAACGTTCCTGGAACTCCGCCAATAGCACCGCTTGACGTATATCCTTTCATCGAAAAAGACGGCTTCCTTCACTTAGGAAAAGCCAAGCCAAAGGGGGCGTAATGATTGTTAAACAAAATTTATGATTGGGTAGATGAACGTTTAGATATTACGCCTTTATGGCGCGACATCGCGGACCATGAAGTTCCTGAGCACGTAAACCCTGCACATCACTTCTCTG
This sequence comes from Bacillus sp. JJ1773, assembly GCF_036962035.1. Lineage (NCBI taxonomy): Bacteria > Bacillati > Bacillota > Bacilli > Caryophanales > Bacillaceae > Bacillus > Bacillus sp. JJ1773. Next base: position 80,039 of record NZ_JBALNX010000064.1, on the reverse strand, counting down.
CGTTCGTATACTGCTTTGGCGGATTAACGTTCTTCGTTACTGTTATCCAAATCTTATCTGGAATGTTCTTAACTATGTATTATGTTCCAGATATTAAAAATGCATGGGAATCTGTTTATTACTTGCAAAACCATGTTGCTTTTGGACAAATTGTCCGTGGAATGCATCACTGGGGTGCAAGCTTAGTCATTGTAATGATGTTCTTACATACGCTTCGTGTTTTCTTCCAAGGTGCTTATAAGAAGCCTCGTGAGTTAAACTGGGTTGTTGGTGTACTTATTTTCTTCGTTATGCTAGCACTTGGATTAACTGGTTATCTATTGCCTTGGGATATGAAAGCATTATTTGCAACAAAAGTTACAATGCAAATTATTGAATCAACACCACTGATTGGTATGCAATTAAAAACGCTAATTGCAGGGGATCCGGATATTGTCGGTGCTCAAACGATTACCCGATTCTTCGCGATTCACGTATTCTTCTTGCCTGCAGCCTTATTCGGGTTAATGGCAGCACACTTTGTAATGATTCGTAAACAAGGTATTTCAGGTCCGTTGTAAAAATACAATTACGATAATATTGAAAAAGGAGGGGGAATCGCCCAATGCATCGTGGTAAAGGTATGAAATTCGTAGGTGACTCTCGTGTTCCTGCTGAACGTAAACCGAATATTCCGAAAGATTACTCGGAATACCCTGGAAAAACAGAGGCGTTCTGGCCTAACTTCCTATTAAAGGAATGGATGGTTGGTGCTGTTTTCTTAATCGGATTTTTATGTTTAACAATTGCACATGAACCACCGTTAGAAAAAATAGCTGATCCGAGTGATACAGCTTATATCCCGCTTCCAGACTGGTATTTCTTATTCTTATACCAATTGCTTAAATATACTTATGCATCTGGACCATACAATGCGGTAGGTGCGTTTATTATTCCAGGTCTAGCATTTGGGGCGTTACTATTAGCGCCATTTATTGACCGTGGTCCAGAACGCAGACCATCTAAACGACCATTAGCAACTGGATTTATGCTTTTAGCTATCGCAGGTATTACATTTTTAACTTGGCAGTCTGTAGCTACTCATGACTGGGAAGCTGCTGCAAACCAAGGGAAAATCGTAGCAGAAGTTGACATTGATACTGAAGCAGAAGGCTATAAATTTCTTGAAGCAAACAATTGCTTGTCATGTCACGGAGCTGAACTTACAGGTGGTGCAGGGTCACCTGCTCTTATCGACACTGGCTTAACTCCTGAAGAAATTTCTGATATTGCGGTAAATGGTAAAGGAAGCATGCCTCCAGGTATGTTTAAAGGAACGGATGAAGAATTAAAAGTACTTGCTGAATATATTTCAGGTTTAACAAGTAAATAACTGGAAAAAGCTGACGTTTTGCGTCAGCTTTTTTTGATGATGTTAAATGTTTTGAATCTAACTATATTTAATGTATATGGTAAAATAGTCAATATAATACAAACCATATAAAGAAAAGAGGACCTTCATGAAGTGGATTTATCCTATCCTAGCACATCGAGCTGTACTGTGGCTGTTATTCATAGTGAATTTTGCAGGAACTGTATACGGTTATATTTGGTATAAATGGCAGCTAGTTGAGACACCGCCCATTTTCTTGCCTTTCGTTCCAGACAGTCCAACTGCAAGCTTGTTTTTTGTCTTCGTATTAATTGCTTTTTTACTGGGGAAAAACTGGCCCCTTTTTGAAGCATTGGCTATTGTAACGCTCATTAAATATGGGGTATGGGCCGTAGTCATGAACTTATTAGTTTTCAATGTAACAGGAGAATTGGATTTGGTTGCACTTATGCTTATACTTTCACATGGTGCGATGGCTGTCCAAGGTGTACTGTACGCTCCATTTTATCGTATTAAAACTTGGCATTTAGTTGTTACGGGGATTTGGACATTACATAATGATGTAATAGATTATGTGTTTTTTATGCTTCCCCGTTACCCTATTTTGGACTTATACACGCCGCAAATTGGTTATTTTACATTTTGGCTTAGCATGTTTTCATTAGGTATCACTGCTTTTTTAACCTTAAGAAAAAATCGATTTATCTTAAATTTGAATTCTTATTGAATAGGTATAACCTTGTCCCATCTCTCATAGATATTTAATAGTAATTTGAGGGGGGACAAGAATGAAAGCTAGGATTATTGTTACAGTCATTATATGTTTTCTATTATTGCCTATATCAGTTATCGCAAACGAAACCTCACCTGTAGATAGATTGGATCAATTATCCGATGAAGCATTGCAGATGGTTAAGCTTCATCGATACGAAGATGCCAAAAGGCTTCTAGATTATTTTTCTGAACAATTTGTTTCTGTTACTGGAAAGGAAAGATCTTTCACTGCGGATGAATTGAGAATCTTAACCATTTCACATGATGAGGCTGTGCAGGCTGCTGCCAATGCCACCATGAATCATGAAGAGAAAATTAACCGTGTTACGAAGTTTAGGCTTGTCATGGATGCCATAACTTCTCCATATCAACCATTATGGACTGAAATGGAATCACCCATTATGACTGTTTTTGCAGAAGTTAAGGAAGCTGTGTATGCTGGTGATAAACAACAATTTCATACGACATTGAATACATTTTTATCTTTGTATGACATGATTTATCCTAGTATAAAAATAAATGTGGATAGAGACCACATACAAAGATTAGATGCAAAAATAGATTTTATTGATAAATATAGGCCTCAAGTTTTAACTGAAACAGCCAGCCAAATGGAGCTTGAAGCATTAGAAGCGGATTTACAGCTATTATTTGATGAAATGACAGAAGACGAAGCAGATCCTTCCTTATGGTGGGTAATCATTTCAACAGGAAGCATTATTATTCTTACATTATCCTACGTTGGATGGAGAAAATATAAGGGAAATCAGGAAAAGGAGAAGGAAAAGTCACTTTCCAGGAGGCAAAAAGATTGACGCCATCTTTCAGCAAAAATACAATAATATAGAGAGGCTTCATTAACTTTGTGGAGTGTCATTCTTTCAAGTACCAATTTTTAATACTGCATCTAGAGAAAGCTGAATAAGGAGGGATAGCAATGGGGGGGTACCTTATATACTTTGCTATCATTATTTTGATTCCGCTATGGGCGCAAATGAGAGTGAAAGGCTCCTATACTAAATATTCAAAAGTCCCAGCCTCATCACATATGAGAGGTGCGGAAGTTGCAAGAAGAATTCTTGACACTAATGGATTATTCCATGTCGGTGTTGAGGAAGTAAGAGGTCATTTAACAGACCATTATGATCCCCGTTCCAAAACAGTAAGGCTGTCAACTGCAAATTTCCATGGTCACTCCGTAGCCGCTGCGGCAATTGCAGCTCATGAAGTCGGTCATGCCATACAGGATCAGCAAAATTATGCACCTTTACGTTTCCGCCATACGCTTGTGCCAGTCGCAAATATCGGTTCCAATTTTTCTTGGATCCTGATTATGATCGGTTTCTTTGCAGGTTTAAGCGGATTTGTGTTACTTGGTATTATTTTTATGGCGTCAGCTGTAGTCTTCCAGCTTGTCACTCTTCCAGTTGAATTTAATGCATCCAACCGTGCTATGGATCAAATCGTATCACTAGGGATCATCAGAAACGATGAGGAAAGGGAGACGAGAAAGGTGCTTAATGCGGCAGCACTCACCTATGTAGCAGCAGCTGCTGTTGCCGTGTTAGAATTACTTCGCTTAATTCTTATTTATACAGGAATGCAAAGACAAGATTAAAACCAGCCTGTTGGCTGGTTTTAGTCTTGTCTTAATGTTCGATTGGCTTTTTGTTTTCGTCTAATGTGAATCCTTCTCCAAGTACATCGTGGACAACTGTGACCGAAACAAAGGCATGTGGATCCACTGAGTTAATGACATTTTTTAACCGGACAATTTCATTCTTCCCGACAACACAATATAAGACTTCTCGATCCTTTTTAGTAAATGACCCATATCCCCTAAGGACTGTTACGCCTCGTTCCATTTCTATCATGATCTTGTTGGCTATTTCATCATTTAAATCGGAAATAATCATTGCTCCTCTTGCAGAATATGAGCCTTCCTGCATGAAATCAATCACCCTTGCTCCGACAAATACAGCAACAAGTGTATACATCGCTTCTTGATAGGATAAATAAAAAATTAAAGATAGCGTAATCACGACGGCGTCAAATATGAACATCGTTCTTCCCATGCTAATGCCTGCATACTTGTTCACTAATCTTGCAATAATATCAACTCCGCCAGTGGTTCCACCAAAGCGGAATATAGTTCCAAGGCCAATACCGATAAAAACACCAGCAAATAATGCTGCAAGTGTTAAGTCTTCATTGAGCGGCATATGTATTTGATTACGCTGAAATATCCATAAAAATACCGAGACGCTGACAGTACCGAGAATTGTATATAGGAATGAGTTTTTCCCGAGTAATTTCCAGCCTAGAAAAAATAACGGAATATTTAACAACAAATTCGTATACGAAGGATCCCATTTAAACAGGAAATATAAAAGAAGGGTAATACCAGTAAAGCCCCCTTCAGATAAATTATTTTGCATATTAAAATGAACGATGCCGAAAGAAAAGATGGCAGATCCAAACAAGATAAAAAGAATATTTTTCAATTTCACATAAAATCCTCCGCTTCCAATTTCCTACATGAATTATTGTGCCCGTTTATTAAGGATAAAGTCAAGTGTGTTTGGAAACTAGAACAAACGTATCCACCTATTATTTAATAAAAAATATTTGTAAAAGAACTATCGTTTAGCTAACATGAAAGAAGGGAAATAGTAGGTTTACCTTTTAACAGAAGAAGGGATGAAATAAAGAGTGCAAGAAAAAACAATGAAAGATCTACAAGAAGAAGTAGATGCATACATAGGCCAATTTAAAGAAGGGTATTTTAGTCCTCTAGCCATGCTGGCAAGACTAACAGAGGAACTAGGCGAACTTGCAAGAGAGATCAATCATCAATACGGTGAGAAACCGAAAAAAGCTACTGAAGCGGAAAAAGCAATTGAAGAGGAAATGGGAGATATGTTGTTTGTCCTCATTTGCTTAGCCAATTCATTAAATATCGATCTTGAGACAGCACATAATCAAATTATGAATAAATTTAATACCCGCGATAAAGACCGCTGGACTAGAATTGAAGAGCAGGGGGATAAATAAAATGGAAAAAATCAATATTGTGATTGCAGGTGCAAGAGGTAGAATGGGAAGGGAAGCCGTTCAGCTTGTTCAGCAAACTGATCGTTATCAGCTAGTGGCAGTAGTTGATCATAAGAATGGAGGAGGCTTGCTCAGTGAATTTGATGGCTTCACTGGAATAGATATTCCAATTTACACGGATATGTCTCAATGCTTCCAGGAAATTGATGCAGATGTCCTAATCGATTTAACTACACCTGAATTTGGTATGCTACATGCAAAAACAGCTTTGACGCATGGGGTTAGACCGGTTGTCGGAACAACTGGCTTTACGAAAGAGAATCTAAGTGAGCTTGAATCTCTTTGCAGTGAAAAGGAACTTGGTTGTATCATTGCACCTAATTTTGCCATTGGTGCTATTTTAATGATGAAGTTTGCCCAAATGGCTGGAAGATATTTTAATGATGTAGAAATTATCGAACTCCACCATGATCAAAAGCTGGATGCTCCTTCTGGAACAGCGGTAAAAACGGCAGAAATGATTGCGGAGGTTAGGCAGCCAAAAAAACAAGGGCATCCGGATGAAAAGGAAACAATCTCTGGTGCAAGAGGAGCAGATTTTGAAGGGATGCATATTCATTCAGTTAGATTGCCTGGCTTAATTGCCCATCAGCAAGTGATGTTCGGCTCAGAAGGACAAACCTTAACAATCCGGCATGACTCTTATAATCGTGCCTCCTTTATGTCGGGGGTTAAACATGCGGTAGATACCGTGTTGAAAATTGATACATTAGTATACGGTCTAGAAAATATTTTGGAATAGAAAGGGGCGATAAGATGAATATTGCTTTAATTGCACATGATAAGAAAAAGGATGCGCTTGTTGGCTTTGTAACGGCGTATAAAGACATTTTAGCCGAGCATACTCTTTTCGCCACAGGAACTACTGGTTTAAGAATAATCAATGAAACAGGCTTAAACGTTCATCGATTTCAATCAGGCCCCTACGGTGGAGATCAGGAAATCGGTGCATTTGTAGCCAATAATAAAATGGATATTGTGATATTCTTCAGAGATCCTTTAACAGCACAGCCCCATGAGCCAGATGTGACAGCATTAATTCGTTTATGCGATGTATACTCTGTACCACTCGCAACAAATATGGGGACTGCAGAAATTATAATTAAAGGGCTTGAGCGCGGGGACTTATCTTGGAGAAATATTGTATATGGAAAAAGCGGTGGTAAGGATGTCTGATATAAAGCTTGATATTCTTGCATTTGGTGCACATGCTGATGATGTTGAAATCGGCATGGGTGCATCCATTGGAAAATTCGTAAATATAGGAAAAACTATAGGTATTTGTGATCTAACGAATGCGGAGCTATCATCGAATGGAACGGTCGAAACACGAAAGATAGAAGCCCAAAAAGCAGCAGAGGTGTTAGGCGTTAGCATAAGGGAGAATCTCGGTCTGCCTGATAGAGGGCTATTTCCTAAACCAGAATATATAAAGAAAATGGTAGCAGTTATTCGCAAATATCGCCCTTCCCTTGTTTTTGCACCTTATTATCATGATCGGCACCCTGATCATGGACAATGTGCCCGTCTTGTAGAGGAGGCGGTCTTTTCTGCTGGAATACGAAACTATTCTTCTGAAGAGGATTTTGGCCCGCATCGGGTTAAAAACCTGTACTTTTATATGATTAATGGGTTTCATGAACCAGATTTTGTCATTGATGTATCAAATTATATGGATAAAAAAATTGAAAGCCTACAAGCATATAAAAGCCAGTTTGTAAAAAATGCGGGGACCTTCAACACTCCGCTTGTAAATGGGTATATTGAAACGATTGAAGCAAGAGAAAGACTTTTCGGTAAAGAAGTTGAAGTAGCCTATGCTGAAGGGTTCAAACGCAAAAAGCCAGTCATTATAAATCTAGATTTATTTGGTGAAAACGAATGAAAACAAAATTAAAAATAGGGATAACCTGTTATCCGACAGTAGGCGGATCTGGAGCTATAGCTACTGAATTAGGGAAAAAGCTTGCTGAAAGGGGTCATGAAATTCATTTCATTTCCTCGAGCCTTCCGTTCCGATTAAATAGAATGCATTCAAATATTTATTATCATCAAGTAGAAGTAAATCAATATTCCGTTTTTCAGTATCCCCCATATGATATTGCCCTTGCCAGTAAGATGGCTGAAGTTATAAAACGGGAAAATCTTGATTTGCTCCATGTCCATTATGCGATTCCGCATGCTGTATGTGCCATACTTGCCAAGCAAATGTGTGAACAGGATATTAAAATTGTTACCACTTTACACGGGACAGATATTACAGTTCTTGGCTATGATCAATCTTTAACGGGGGCAATCCGTTTTGGAATAGAAAAATCTGATGCCGTTACGGCAGTATCAAACTCCTTAACTTCGCAAACATACGATGTAATCAAACCTGAAAAAAAGATTGAAGTCGTTTACAACTTTATTGATGAGCGTGTATATCGTTTAATGGATTCTTCCTATTTACGGAAGGAATACGGAATAAAAAAAGAAGAAAAGGTTATTATCCATGTTTCAAATTTCCGCGGGGTGAAAAGAGTTCAGGATGTAGTAAAAGCTTTTGCTCTAATTGCAGAAAAGCTGCCTGCCAAGCTGCTTCTTGTCGGAGATGGGCCTGAAATGACTGTCGTTTGCAGTCTTGTAAATAAATTAGGTATTAATGATAAAGTACTATTATTAGGTAAACAAGATAATCTTGAAGAGCTATACTCAATTAGTGATTTAATGCTGTTGCTTTCCGAAAAGGAAAGCTTTGGTTTAGTTGCTCTCGAAGCAATGGCTTGTGGAGTACCTTGTATTGGGACAAATATCGGCGGTATTCCTGAAGTGATAGCTAATGAGAAAAATGGCTATTTATGCGAACTTGGCGATATTCCGGCAATTGCAGAAAAAGGCATCCATTTGCTATCTAATGAAGAACTGCATCAACGGTTTTCCAGAGAGGCCATTAATACAGCGTACCATAACTTTCGCTCAGAACTTATTGTCACTCAATATGAGAATATATATTACAACCTACTTAAAGAGGATGACGTAATTTGAAAGAGTCTTTTCTAAAAGCCATTCCCCTTTTATCAAAAATTCAAGAGTCAGGCTATGAAGCTTACTTTGTCGGAGGATCGGTTAGAGATTATTTGTTAGATAAGGAGATTGCAGATGTCGATATTGCTACCTCTGCAACACCTGAGGAAATTAGAACTATTTTTCCGAAAACGATAGATGTCGGAATCGAGCATGGAACTATTGTTGTCCTATATAATGGGATTCCATATGAAGTGACAACCTTCCGAACTGAAGCAGAATATGTTGACTTTAGAAGGCCATCAGAGGTTCAATTTATCCGGTCATTGGATGAAGACTTAAAACGCAGGGATTTTACGATGAATGCGATTGCCATGGACAAGGAAGGCCGATTTATTGATCCGTTTCATGGCAGGCGGGCTATCAAGGAAAAAATAATACAAACAGTAGGTGGGGCAGAGGATCGTTTTTCAGAGGACGCCTTAAGAATGATGCGTGCTGTTCGTTTCTATAGTCAATTAGGCTTTCAAATAGAAGAGAAGACTTATCAGGCTTTGAAATCATCCGCTTCATTACTGGCAAATATCTCAACAGAGAGAAAACTAGCTGAGTTCGAAAAACTTCTAGCTGGAAAAAATCGAATTCAAGCATTGCTTGTACTAGCTGATACTGGCCTTTTAAGCCACTTGCCGGGTATGAATCCATTTGTCGAAGCGATAAATGGCATTAAAAAGTATGATAGCAGCAAACTTTCAGCTAATGAAATGTGGGGGCTGCTACTCTTTCTTTTTAAGATTGACTTACATAAAGTTAATGATTTTATGAAAAATTGGAAGCTGCCAGTGAAAAAAATAAAAAAAATCAATCAATTATTGTTTTGGCTGAATTTTAGAGAAAGAAGCGATTGGACAAATAAAGCGATGTTCGATGGGGGCTCTGAAATCATTGAGGGAACAGAAAAAATTTATAATGTATTACATAATCAGGATGTAAACGTACATATAGAAAGTTTACTGTTTAGTTATAATTTATTGCCCATTAAACAGCGAAGTGAATTACAGGTTACAGGAACCGACCTTCAAGAGTGGTTTCAAAAAACCCCTGGACCTTGGATAAAGGAAAAATTAGCTGAGGCTGAGATCGCAGTCTTAAACAAGCAAGTCAGTAATCGCAAAGATTCGTTAAAGGAGTGGCTGTTACGGTGCAATCGGAGTTAAGAAAGAAACTGCTTGATGCATTTACACTAAATGAAGATGAATATTTGTCTGGCCAATATTTAGCTGATCTATTAGGATGCTCAAGAACAGCAGTCTGGAAGCATATAGAAGATATGCGTAAGGACGGGTTTGAACTTGAAGCTGTTCGCAGGAAGGGATATAGAATAACAAGGGTTCCGGAAAGAATTACAGCAGATGAAATAAGGTTGGGGCTTTTAACAAAGTTTATCGGAAAGAATATACATTACGAGGAAAGTGTTGACTCCACACAAAAAATTGCCCATCGTCTAGCAAATGAAGATACTCCGGAGGGTACAGTTATTATCGCCGAGGAGCAGTTATTAGGCAGGGGAAGAATGGACCGGAGATGGCATTCTCCGAAATATACCGGGATTTGGATGAGTGTGATTTTGCGTCCAAATCTCCCGCCTCCAAAGGCCCCACAGCTAACCTTAATAACTGCGGTTGCCGTTGTTCAAGCAATAGAAGAATTAACTGACCTATCTCCACAAATAAAATGGCCGAATGATATTTTAATCAATGGGAAGAAGGTGACCGGAATATTGACAGAGCTTCAAGCCGATGCAGACCGGATCACTTCCATTATTATTGGAATTGGTATTAATGTAAATCAGCAAAAGGAAGATTATCCTGAGGAACTGCATACTATTGCTACCTCTCTATCTATCGAAAGCGGTAAAAAACTCCAAAGAGCAGAATTAGTAAAAATTCTGTTAAGCAAATTGGAGAATTTATATACTCTATACCTAGAAAAAGGCTTCTACCCGATAAAGCTGCTTTGGGAAAGTTATGCCATCAGTATAGGCAAAGTCATAACAGCCAGAACGATTACGGGAAGTATTCAAGGAAAGGCATTGGGTATTACTGAAGATGGTGTTCTTATGATAGAAGATGAAATGAGTAAAATCCACCATATTTACTCAGCCGACATTGAACTTAAATAAAAAAGTTTATCTAGTCAAATGAATCATTGATTTGTTATAATTAACGTGTCTAGCGTAAGCTAAATGATTGGGCAGTATCCTCAAGTTGAACTGCACCGTGTATGATTAGGTCATCAATGAAAAATTCTTTGAAACACCTAAAAATTAAAGATATTCTGCCTAGATCCAATAATGGACCGGGACAGAGGGATGAGACATAATAAAGAACGAAAGAAATTCGGAATCCTTCTGCTTACAGAAGGATTTTTATCTTTGTTTTTCACCCTCTTCCTTAATTCAAAGGAGGAATAAGGATGAAGCAAACGACTGATTTTTTGAAAATGAAGGAGAACGGTGAGAAGATTGCTGTTCTGACGGCTTACGATTTTCCGGCTGCTAAGCAAGCGGAAAAAGCCGGGGTTGATATGATTTTAGTTGGTGATTCACTTGGAATGGTTGTATTAGGATATGATTCAACCATCCCTGTTACGTTAGAAGACATGATTCATCATGGAAAGGCTGTCAAAAGAGGAGCTGGGGAAACCTTTATTGTCGTAGATATGCCATTCATGAGCTATCATCTGTCAGTTCGCGACACACTTATAAATGGTGCGCGTATTATTCAAGAAACAGGGGCACATGCCGTTAAAGTTGAAGGTGCAGATGAAGTGATTGACGGAATCGAAGCATTAACAAAGGCTGGTATACCTGTCATGGCTCATCTCGGACTAACACCGCAATCTGTCGCAGTGCTTGGAGGCTATAAGGTTCAAGGCAAAAATGCAGAAGCGGCTCGTAAGCTGATCGAAGACGCGAAAAAATGCGAGCATGCTGGTGCGTTTGCCGTTGTATTAGAATGTGTTCCGAAGCAGCTAGCAAAGGAAGTTTCCGAATGCCTGACAATCCCGACAATAGGAATCGGTGCTGGCATTGAAACAGATGGACAAGTTCTTGTCTATCATGATGTACTTTCCTATGGTGTTGAAAGAGTACCGAAATTTGTTAAGAAATATTCAAATGTGAATGTAGTCATAGAGGAAGGTCTATCTGCTTATGTGGATGAAGTGAAACAAGGAGTATTTCCTGGAGAAGAGCATAGTTTCTCAATGAAAGAAACTGAGCTTTTAAGCTTGTACGGAGGGAAAGCATGAAAGTCATTACAACGATTAGCGACATGCAGCAAACAATGATTCGAGAAAAAATGTCAGGTAAATCAATTGGCTATGTCCCAACAATGGGTTTTTTACATGAAGGTCATCTGACATTAATCGATCATGCTCGAGAAGAAAATGATATAGTCGTACTAAGTATTTTCGTAAATCCGCTTCAATTTGGGGTAACTGAAGATTTAGGCTCATATCCTAGAGACTTTGACCGTGATAGTGCTTTAGCTGAACAACATCACGTTGACTATATTTTCCATCCGTCTGCAGAGGAAATGTACCCAGCACCCTTATCGGCAACCGTAATCGCTAAGGAGCGGACTGAGGTATTATGCGGGCAATCCCGGCCGGGCCATTTTGATGGTGTTGTAACAGTTTTAACGAAGCTTTTCAATATTGTTCAGCCGAATAGAGCTTATTTTGGCAAAAAAGACGCTCAGCAGCTAGCTGTTGTGGAGGGACTTGTGAATGATTTCCATTTCCCAATTGAGATTGTGCCGGTGGACATTGTGAGAGAACATGATGGGCTAGCTAAGAGCTCAAGAAATGTTTATTTGCTTCCAGAAGAAAGAGAGCAAGCACCATTTCTATACAAAAGTCTATTAGAGGCTAAAGCAATGATCGATGAAGGGGAAAGAGACTCTCAACAAATCATTTCGTCTATGAAAGAATTGATTTCTGAAAAGACGAGCGGAACGATCGACTATATTGAAATATACTCTTATCCTAATCTTAAAGAAATTGAGGAGCTAGAAGGCAACATTATTATTGCCTTAGCAGTAAAATTTTCAAAAGCACGGCTTATTGATAATTTGATATTCCATTTATAATAATATCTAGCTTTTTGAAGTTTGAAGAGTGTCCAGTTTCAGCGCCTACCCCCTCGAGGTCACAAGCCAATCCTCCCAGAAAGGAAAAGACACCTTTCCGGGAGGCTCGTCTTGTGCTTGTCGGGGGTGGGCAAGGCGCTTCCACATTTCGTTTAAGGGGGAAACATCATGTTCCGCACCATGATGAATGGTAAAATTCATAGAGCAGTTGTGACAGAGGCTAATCTAAACTATGTCGGCAGCGTTACAATTGATACAGATATTCTTGATGCCGTTGGAATGCTTCCAAATGAAAAGGTACAAATTGTGAATAATAACAATGGGGCAAGGTTTGAGACGTATATCATTCCTGGAGAAAGAGGCAGTGGTGTCATTTGTGTGAATGGTGCTGCAGCTAGACTTGTCCAAGAGGGAGATGTTGTTATTATTATTTCCTATGCGCTAGTTGCTGAGGAAAAAATTTATATTCATCAGCCTAAAGTTGCTATAATGGGTGAAAATAATAGAATTAAGGAAATAATCAATAAGGAACCTGAAAAAACGATCATGATGTAAACATGCTTCTTATTATTAAAAGGCTGACCGGTAAAGACCGAGTCGGCCTTTTTGTCCAATACTCTTTTGAAAACAATGAAAATGGCCTAAAATATATAATGGATGGCATTAATTCTTTTTCTTTTTCCGTTTTTATGGTACCGTTTGATTGACTGAATGTTAGAGGTGTGTAGTATGTGTAATAAATATGTTGTAATCGATTTAGAAACAACAGGGAACGCCCCAAAGAAGGGCGATAAAATGATCCAATTTGCCGCTGTTGTTATAGAAAACGGAAAAATAGTTGAAGAATTTTCCTCACTTGTGAACCCAGGACAGTCAATCCCTCCATTCATTGAGGAGTTAACGGGTTTAGATGATGAGGCAGTAAAGGATGCCCCTGTTTTTTCTGAAATAGCACCAAAAGTCCTTACTTTATTAGAGGATGCTTATTTTGTTGCACATAATGTCCTATTTGATTTATCGTTCTTACAGGAGGAGCTCCTTCTAGCTGGCTACAATGGATTTTATGGACCAGTTTTGGATACAGTAGAGCTTTCTCGAGTATTTATGCCAACTGCAGATAGCTTTCAATTATCAGAATTGGCTTTTAGGGAAGGGTTAAATCATGAGCGTCCCCATCAGGCTGACAGCGATGCCTATGTAACTGCTGAGCTTCTGCTTCTCCTTTTGGACCGGCTAGAACGGCTGCCACTTTGCACGATCAAGCAAATTTATAAGCTTTCTGGCGGATTAAAAAGTGATTTAGATTTACTCATAGACTCAATTCTTACGAAAAAAGAAGCAATGGTCGAGGTTTTACAAAACGATCTTGAAATTCACCAAGGAATTGCACTGAAAATGTTTCATGAACAAGATACTGATGATGACAATGAGACACTAAATTATCCTAAACAGCAAGAAGCGAAAGAAGAGCTCTTCAAAAAGGCTTTTTCAAATTATGAAATTCGTTTAGGACAATTTAAAATGATGGATTCAGTATATCAAGCCTTTAAACATAAACGACATGCATTAATTGAGGCAGGCACAGGTGTTGGCAAATCATTAGCCTATTTAATTCCTGCTGCTATTTACGGAAAAGAAAACAGACAAACTGTCATGATTAGTACATATACAACACAGCTTCAGGAGCAGCTTCTTTCCAATGATATTCCTAAATTAAAACAGATGCTTCCATTTCCTGTTAAGGCAGTATTGCTAAAGGGAAGAAGCCATTATTTAAGTTTGGCTAAATTTGAGCAAACTTTAAAGGATTTAGATGATAATTACGACACTATTTTAACAAAAATGCAAATTCTTGTATGGCTCACAGAAACGAATACTGGGGATATAGACGAAATAAATTTGTCCAGTGGTGGAATGATATTTTGGAATAAAATCAAAAATGATGAGGCGATATTCCTTCAAAATAAATCTTGGATTTCAAGAGATTTTTATTTGCGGGCCCGAAAATCCGCTTTAAAAGCTGACCTGATCATTACGAATCATTCACTGCTGCTGAGTGATTTAGTTTCACACAATAAGATTTTGCCAGAATATAGTCACATTGTCATTGATGAGGGCCATCATTTTGTGAAAGTGTCCGGTCAGTATTTTGGCTTTTCTTTAGATTACTTAAAGACACGTTTTTTGATCAGCCGTATTGGGCATTTGGAACAGAAACAATTACTGTTTATGCTTGAACAAGTTCTAGAAAAAGCTGAGATTGAGAAGAAGCACTTAGTTCATTCTTTTGAAATGAATCAAATGATACAAGAACTTAGTTTTGAAATGGATGAGCTATTTAAGATTATAAGCATATTTGCAAAAAAGAAAACAAAATCCAGAAAAGGGTACAATCGGATTAGCAGCCGTTTTTTAGGTGATGATTCTAGTCATGAAAGCAGAGCGGTGCAAGCAAGTGCTGAAAGATTTTTATTTCTCATTAAGGATTTTACTGCAGAGCTAGAGAAAAGATTAAATGTCATGAGTATAATCAAGGAGAATCTTTCTGCCAGGGAAAAATCCTCATTGGAAGAGCTTGCTTCTGTTGTAGAAGAATTAAAAGAAATAGCTGAAGCCATTAAACATATCTTTTTACATCCATCTGAAGAATATGTTACATGGATCGACATGGATGTTCGATCTATGCAAAATGCTACTACCGTCTATTCACAGCCTGTTAATGCAGGGCATTTATTAAAGGAAGAATTCTTCAGTAAAAAAGAATCAGCTGTTATCACTTCTGCAACCTTATCGGTGAAAAACTCATTCAACTATATGTTAAATGAACTGGGCTTGCAATTAACAGAATGCTCAGCAGAGCAAATTCAATCTCCATTTGATTATCATGAACAAGTAAAGCTCATCATTCCTGATGATCTTCCTGAAGTAAATTCTGTTTCATTGGATGAATATGTAATGTCCATTAGTGAACATATTATCTCCATAGCAGAAGCAACAAAAGGAAGGATGCTCATATTATTTACCTCTCATGAGATGCTCAAAAAAACATATGAGCTTATAAAAGAATCTGGATTTTTAAATGAATATGCCATTATTGCCCAAGGCGTATCGAGCGGGAGCAGATCGAGGTTAACACGTAATTTTCAAAAGTTCGAAAAGGCAATTTTATTAGGAACGAATAGTTTCTGGGAAGGTGTAGACATCCCTGGAGAGGATTTAACGTGTTTAATCATCGTTAGACTTCCATTTTCACCGCCGGATGAACCTTTTACAGAAGCGAGATGTGAACAAATTAAGCAAAATGGCGGAAATCCATTTTCTGACTATTCTTTGCCGGAAGCGATTATTCGCTTTAAACAGGGATTTGGAAGACTGATTCGAACGAGAAGCGACAAGGGGTTTATTTTTATTTTTGATCGCAGATTGGTTACAACCCAATATGGAAAGGCTTTTTTAGATTCCATTCCGAAAATCCCTCATACAAAAAGCAATATTAATGGAATAGTCGAATTAATTAATAAATATTTGTAAAATAAAGGAAAAGGCTTGCGAATAATTAAAAAAGAGCTGCGCCTTTTAAGGCGCAGCCAATGACGTTGGTGGATTAGAAGAATTAATAGAATTTTTTATTCAAGCTGTTTGATGTAGCTGTTATACTGATATTTAAAGGTTAAAATGTTTCGTATATATAGCTTGCCCTATATTTACTTGCGTATTAATTACAAATATTGTACTACCTGAGGAGGAATTCCAGTATGGAAAGTAAAATTGAGGTTTTATCAACCGTGAAAATTCAACTAAGCCCTGACCTCTATAAAGTTGTTGATGCTTTGAACAGAACTTTAAAGGAAAATGATTTAATGTTTGGACTGGCACTTGATAAAGAAGATCAAAATAAAGCTGTTTTTTCGATTTATCGTACATAAGAAGAGTGACAAATGTGAAAAAAATAATTATTATAAGTTTATTGATATTTTCAATTATATTAGGATCTGGGGTTATTATTTATTTAAATGCAGTTGAGCCTGTTAAGGCAGCTGAAAAAGAAGCCATTGAAAGAGCCATGGAAGAAACGAGACTTTGGAAGGCTGAGGATTTTCAACTTTATCATGGACTGGAAACATATTTTGTCATTAAAGGGATAAATAAAGCCGGATCAAACATTTACGTCTGGGTACCTGAAAAAGAAGGACAGATTATTGTTAGAAAGGTGACAGATGGAGTTTCCAAACAGGAAGCAATTAATAAGCTAAAAGAAGAGAAAAATCCGAAAAAGATTATTTCCGTTCGCCTCGGAATGGAAAAGAATATCCCGTTATGGGAAATTTATTACCGGACAGAGGGGAATTTAATAAATTATTATTATGTTGATTTCAAAACAGGTGAGTGGCTAAAGAAGATAGAGAATTTATGATCCAAGCTCTTAGTCTTCTTAAATGTCATTATGTGAGTGGAGGAAAAGGAAATGAACTTTCAATTAGCACAAAGAGTAAAAGCATTAACCCCATCGACAACGCTTGCCATTACAGCGAAAGCAAAAGAATTGAAGGAACAAGGCTATGATGTAATCGGCTTAGGAGCTGGTGAGCCTGACTTTAATACGCCGCAGCATATTATTGATGCTGCCGTTAAATCGATGAATGAAGGACATACGAAATATACTCCATCTGCAGGTCTTCCTGCATTGAAAAAAGAGATCGTTAACAAGTTTAAAGCAGACCAGGGAATTGAATATGAAGCCTCTCAAATCATCGTGGGAAGCGGCGCAAAGCATGTCCTTTATACATTATTCCAAGCTATTTTGGATGAAGGGGACGAAGTAATTATCCCTACTCCATATTGGGTTAGCTATCCTGAACAAGTTAAATTAGCAGACGGTGTTCCTGTCTATGTTGAAGGTAAAGAGGAAAACGAGTACAAAATTACGCCTGATCAACTAGCAGAAGCATTAACGGATAAGACAAAGGCAGTTATAATCAATTCACCAAGTAACCCGACTGGTATGCTTTATACTGAAGAAGAGTTAAAGGCATTGGGCGAGGTTTGTTTGAAGCATAATATTCTGATCGTTTCAGATGAAATTTATGAAAAATTAGTTTATGGAAACAATAGACATGTTTCCATTGCTCAGCTTTCACCAGAGCTTAGAGAACAAACAATACTAGTGAACGGTGTATCAAAGTCCCATTCTATGACAGGCTGGAGAATTGGGTATGCAGCCGGCAATAAAGAATTAATTAAGGCAATGACAAATCTTGCGAGCCATAGTACTTCGAATCCAACAACAACTGCTCAATATGGGGCGATTGCTGCATATGCGGGTTCACAAGAGATGCTTTCAGAAATGCAAAAGGCTTTTGAACAGCGCTTAAATATTATTTACGATAAGCTTGTCGCTATTCCAGGCTTTACCTGCATTAAACCACAAGGTGCTTTTTACCTTTTCCCTAATGTGAAGGAGGCAGCTGAATTAACAGGCTTTGTAAATGTAGATGAATTCTCCCAAGCGCTCCTTGAGGAAGCAATGGTTGCCGTTATTCCTGGATCAGGCTTTGGTGCTCCTAATAATATTCGTTTATCCTATGCAACTTCCTTGGATTTATTAGAAAAAGCAGTTGAAAGAATCCATCAATTTGTTGAGAAGAAAATGAAATAACATTAAAGCGGCAGCTAAATATCTAGCTGCCGCTTTTGTTAGTTGCTTGTCTCTAATACAAAAGAGTATAATATATAGGATGTAAAAGTGATTTGCAAGTTTTTGGAGGGAATATAATTGATAAAAACAACGATATCTGAAGTATACAAATATGTTGATCAAGAAGTGAAAATAGGCGCTTGGATCGCAAATAAACGTTCAAGCGGAAAAATTGCATTCCTTCAGCTTCGCGATGGAACAGGATTCATTCAAGGCGTTGTCGTGAAAACGGATGTTCCAGAAGAAGTTTTTCAAGCGGCAAAGTCTGTTACTCAAGAATCTTCTATTTACATAACTGGAAAAATTCAAAAGGATGAGCGTTCACCATTTGGATATGAGATGCTTGTAACAGGATTAGAAGTGATCCAAGCAGCAGTTGATTATCCAATTACTCCGAAAGAGCATGGAACTGAATTTCTAATGGATCATCGTCATTTATGGCTTCGCTCCCGCCGTCAGCATGCGGTTATGAAAATTAGAAATGAAATTATTCGCTCAACATATGAATTTTTTAATAATGAAGGGTACGTAAAAGTCGATCCTCCAATTTTAACGGGAAGCTCGGCTGAAGGCGGATCAGAATTATTTGCTACGAAATACTTCGATGAAGATGCCTATTTATCACAAAGCGGACAATTACATTTAGAAGCAGCGGCAATGGCACTTGGAAAGGTATTCTCTTTCGGTCCAACTTTCCGTGCAGAAAAGTCCAAAACACGCCGCCATTTAATTGAGTTCTGGATGATTGAGCCAGAGATGGCTTTCTATGAACATGAAGATAGCTTAAAGGTGCAAGAGGACTACGTGTCATATATTGTTCAATCTGTCCTAAAAAATTGTGAATTAGAATTAAAAACTCTAGGCCGAGATACGTCTAAACTTGAGAATATTAAGGCACCATTCCCGCGCATTACTTATGATGAAGCGATTAAGTTTTTACATGAAAAGGGCTTTGACGATGTCCAGTGGGGAGATGACCTCGGTGCCCCTCACGAAACAGCGATTGCAGAAGGCTATGACAAACCGGTTTTCATTACTCATTACCCAACGTCATTAAAGGCATTTTACATGCAGCCAGATCCGAACAGGGAAGAAGTTGTTCTGTGTGCGGACTTAATTGCGCCGGAAGGATATGGGGAAATTATTGGCGGCTCAGAGCGGATTCATGATTATGATCTAATGAAGCAACGTCTTGAAGAGAATAATTTAGATATGGATACTTATAAATGGTATTTAGAACTCCGTGAATATGGTTCAGTTCCTCACTCAGGGTTTGGACTTGGACTAGAAAGAACTGTAGCTTGGATTAGCGGAGTGGAGCATGTGCGTGAGACGATTCCATTCCCGCGTTTATTAAATCGACTATATCCATAAGCAGCAGCTCTTCATAATTTGAGCAAAATTAGAGGAATCGTCCTGTTGGCGATTCCTCTAATTTTTTCAGAGTAGTAAGAAAGGAATAGTTACCTGTTATTCTCCTTACTACAAAGACTTTGTTCATGATATACTGATATGGAGGTGTCAGGAATGTCCAAAACAAGTATATTAAAGTGGCTCCAGGAAGGAAATATTACGATACCTGGGGTTTTATTAACTCATTATAAAGAGATGAATTTAAATGAGCATGAACTAGTGCTTATATTGCATGTTACTTCCTTTATTGAAAGAGGGAATGCATTTCCCACTCCAGTTGAATTGTCTTCAAGCATGACGATCTCCGTTTCAGAATGTACATCGATCCTTAGAAAATTAATCCAGAAAGGGTATATCGAAATTAAAGATAGCTACTCTTCAGATGGAATTCGCTACGAACAATATAATATTGAACCTTTATGGGAAAAGCTGATAGATTATTTTCTATTTAAGGAAAAGCAAGAAACGGCAAAGATAAATCAGCAAAGTGAGACTGATTTATATACTTGCTTTGAACAAGAATTTGGAAGGCCTTTATCTCCATTTGAATGTGAAACACTTGCATTGTGGATGGATGATGACCGCCATGATCCACATATTATAAAAGCGGCTCTTCGAGAAGCGGTTATTTCGGGGAAATTAAATTTCCGTTATATCGATAGAATTTTATTCGAATGGAAAAAGAATGGAATAAAAACAATTGAACAAGCGAAGAGCTACGGAAAAAAGTTCAGACAAAACCAGCAGCAAAGAGTTAAGGCTAACGAAGCTTCTGAACAACCTGGAAAAACCATACCTTTTTATAATTGGCTAGAGCAATAATTGTAGAATAAATAAAGTGGTGAGGAAGTTGTTGAACAATAGTCAAATAAGATTTTGCCTTGATGAGATGGGGGAAATGTTTCCGGATGCACACTGTGAACTTAACCACTCCAACCCATTTGAACTTGTCATTGCAGTTGCTTTATCTGCACAATGCACGGATGTGCTTGTCAATAAAGTAACAAAGAATTTATTTCAAAAATATAAAACTCCCGAGGATTATTTAAATGTACCTTTGGAGGAGCTGCAAGAGGATATTAGATCTATTGGGCTTTATCGAAACAAGGGTAAAAATATTCAAAAACTGTGCAGAATGCTATTAGATGATTACAATGGAGTAGTGCCGCATGATCGGGATGAACTGACAAAGCTTCCGGGAGTCGGCAGGAAAACAGCTAATGTAGTAGTCTCCGTTGCATATGGTGTTCCAGCTATCGCTGTTGACACCCATGTTGAACGAGTTAGTAAGAGATTAGCTATTTGCAGGTGGAAAGATTCCGTTTTAGAGGTAGAGAAAACATTGATGAAAAAGGTGCCAATGGACGAATGGTCTGTTACGCATCATCGGATGATTTTCTTTGGGAGATATCACTGTAAAGCACAAAATCCTCAATGTGAGAGCTGCCCGCTACTGGAAATATGCAGAGAAGGGAAAAAAAGAATGAAGGGGAAGAAAGGGGAATGAGTAATAACAAGCCCCTTTCCGTTCCTATAGAATTAGTACATCCATTTTTCTTTGAAGAGAATGAGGAAATTACCTTCGATGTGGAAGAAATGAAAAATTTGTATGCACTAAGGCCATTTCTTTATGAGACGGCTTTTTTTTCAGGAGTACAAGCAGTAAAACCATGGGAAATTCAAGAAAAAAGCATACCAGTTCTAATTGAGGAATGGCAAAAAGTAAAAGAATTATTAGAAACACTTTTTGCTAAACGGGAGATGATTCATGTACTGGCACCTATGAAAAAAGGGATTAGCCTCTTAATCGAATTGGTTTATTGGGGAAATGGACTTCCGGTTGTTCTTTCAAATTTGGACTTAAATAAATTAGCCATTAAGCCTGTCAATTTATCAGAGCGACTAGAATTTATTATGAAGAAACCATCCTTATATCACTCTTATATTCAATTAGCAGAGCTAATAGGTGAAATGAATAAACAATATGTCAAACAACAGATAATGAAAAAAGCGTCTAAGCCATAAGCTTAAGACGCTTTTTTTCTTTATTATCCACTGCTGCCAGGTGGATTTACAATTGGAGGGATGATCGGATTGGTGTCAGTTTGATCACCGTCACCACCATCGCCATCACCATCACCCTGTCCATTACCATTACCATTACCATTACCGTTTCCGTTTCCTTGCCCATTCCCATTGTCATTTCCGTTTCCATCATCATCAGGGATACCATCCTCGCCGTCCTGACCATCACCATATCCATCGTCCATTTCCGGCAAAGGAACTTGAACTGTTTGAACTGCTGGTTCACTCTTTTGATCATCACGGATTGCTGTAACCTTGAACTGATATATGCCGCCTGGAACCGGATTTGCAACTTTAATTCCTTTTTCAGCTATCACCTGTAGTAGCTGGTCTGCACCATCGTCTAATGCCGCTGAAACTTCAAATTGAACGTTCTCTACCCCTTCTGGATAATCCCACGTTAAGAGTATTTCATTCGTATTTACATCATATGATGCATTTAGGTTTGAAGGAGAATCAAGCTTATCGAATTTCTCGGATACCTCTGTTGGTGCATTTCCTTTAACCGCATACTCATAAATGATTTGATCTTTAGGCGTAAATTCACTAGCAAGTTTTGCTGGGATTGAGCCTTTTTCTATCGCAATCTTTTCAACACTGTTTGGAACAGGGAAGTCAGGTGTTTCGACTCCTTGAGAAACATGCGCCATTAAATTTTTGAAAAGAAGCATAGCGAGCTTTTGGTCCTTAGGAGCGATAGAGTTTTTCTTTTCCTTATAACCAGTCCATACAGCAGCTGTATAGTTGGTCGTATATCCGGCAAACCATGCATCTGGAATGCCTCCATTTTGAATATCCCAATCCTTTATTTCTTGTGCCGTGTAATTAGTTGTACCCGTTTTACCTGCAACATGAAGGTTTGAAATATTAGCTAATTTACCTGTTCCATATGAATCTTTCAATACACTTTTAAGCATATCGTTAATCATAAAAGCTGTGTAATCCTTCATAACTGGCTTTGAATCAGGAGTGACATCGATCTTTGAACCATCACGCATTTCAATGGCTGTGATGGAATGAGGTTCCGTATAAATCCCGTTATTGCCGAATGCACTGTATGCGCCAGCCATTTGCATCGGTGAAACCTCGTAAGCACCGATCGAAAACGATTCAAAAACATCCTTAATATTAAATCCTAGGTTATTTGCAAATTGTTTTGCATTATCAAGTCCAACCTCCTGTAATGTTTGCAGGGCTGGAATATTTCTTGAACGAGCTAAAGCTTCTCTCATCGACATAGGGCCCATATGCTTTCGGTCCCAGTTATTAATTTTCGTCCCATTTGAATAAGTATAGGGCTTATCGTCAAGAGTATAGAAGGTGCCCCATTTTAAATATTCAATGGCAGGGCCATAATCAATAATTGGCTTAAATGTGGATCCGGCATGTCTCATCGTATCTTGGGCAAAATTAAACCCGCGCTTTACTTTAAGATTTCTTCCGCCGCCAATAGCTCGAATTTCCCCCGTTTTAGTATCAAGCAAAGTAATGCCGGCTTGGAAGTCCTCGTCTGGGAAATTAATAATTTCATTTGTATTTAACATTTTTTCCATATAATCCTGGGCATTCGTGTCTAATGTTGTATAAATCGTCAAGCCGTCGGAAGAAATATCTAGATCAGGATACTTTTTCTGAACCTCATCAATGACGATATCTACAAAGGAATCATAAGGAGAATCGTTCTGCTTTCTATTTTCCTCAGGAACGAGTGAGGATTCTACAGAAACTGCCTTTGCTTCTTCCATTTTCTCTTTTGAAATAAAGCCATGCTGATGCATTAAGGAAAGGACTATATTTCGTCTTTTTTCTGCCCGATCTGGATGTTTAAAAGGATTATAGTTTGCAGGGCTTTGCGGAATGCCCGCAAGCAATGCAGCTTCAGGAAGTGTTAGCTCATCAAGATTCTTTCCAAAGTAAACTTGGGAAGCTGTTAAAACCCCATGACTGCGATTTTCCATCCAGATTTTATTTACATACATCTCGAATATTTCTTGCTTCGTATATTTACGCTCTAGCTGAAAGGCCAACCATGCTTCCTGGGCTTTTCTGCTTATTGTTTTATTATTATTAAGAAAGGAATTTTTCACTACCTGCTGGGTAATGGTACTTGCCCCTTCTGAACCAAACCCGCGGGTAACGTTTGCAAGCACTGCTCCAGCTAAACGCTTTAAGTCCATTCCATGGTGCTTGTAGAACCGCACATCCTCTGTTGCAAGAAAGGCCTCTTCCACTAATTTAGGAATATCCTCATATTCAACATATTCTCGGCGTTCAGAGCCAATTTCCGTAATAAGATTATTGTCTTTATCTAATAATTTCGAAGGGATTGGATCCCTTAATTGTTTTTCATCAAGTTTAGGTGCGTCCTTTACCATAAAAGCAAAGGTTCCAGCTCCAACAAGCATTCCAACAATTCCAAGTGCAATTAGTGTAAGAAAGATACGTTTAAATAGGCTCTGTGCCGGTTTCTTTCCTTTGTTTTTTGGCTTGGAAGCTTGCTGTTTACGGCGCTCCTCTCTCGATTGATATTTTTCTGCCATATATGTTCATCCTTTCTGATGAGTAGAAGGTAGATTGAGATATTTATCCGAGGCTATAAAGATAATCGATTTTTTTAATATAGTCAATTCTAGGGTTATATCCTAGTGGGATTTGGTGGCCAAAAGTTTCAATTTCCTCTATAGTAATCGATTTTCTGCCGCCATCCTTCATCCTTTTCCAAAACATAAGTAGATGATGAGCCTCAAGCAGATAGATGTCCTCTGTTGCAGAAAACCTTAATAAAACAAAGCAGATCCCTTTTTGCTTCAGAATCGTTTCCATATGCAAAATTTGATGGTCATGGAAATTTTTTAATGGAAAGGAAGTTTGATTCTGAGTTTCCTTTGCCTCAAAATCAATATACCTGCCTTTGTAAACACCGTTGTAATCTGTTGTTGAAGCCTGTTTGAAATACGCTTCTTTTATGACCGCCGCACTTCTTTTCGGGTAATCCACATGAACAATTTGCACAGGTGTAGGCTTTTTATGAATGGAGGCAATTCCATTCGCTAAATAATACTCATTCGTTTCATTTATATCTTCCTCCAAAGTCATACCACGGTTGCTATAGGACCATTTTTTTTCTATTTTGGTGCGCATCGTTTCTTTTTTAACGGGTAGAAACTTCTTGCCGTTCGGATAATGGAAATTCATTTAATTCACCTCACAAGCTACTACTTATCATAACAAATCTTCGTTATTTGTGGTTGAATAAAAAGTACAGATTTGCAAATGTTAAGCCATATGCTTTTTTTGGAGGCAGATCAATTATGTTTTTTGAAAGGGCAAATTATTTAAATCAGCTAAATATGGAAGAATTGGAATTGATTCAAAAAATAAAAAAACATACACAAAAGTACAATGCTGATAATATTTCCCGGACAGATGCCTATTTTCATTATTATAATCGAAATCCCGAAATTATTTGGTCATTCCTTGCAAGCATGGTGTCCCGAAATGCTGGATGGAATATGTGTGATCTCGAAGGTAAATGGTTTTCAAAAATAATAAATAAACAATTAAGAAAAAAACTGTTCCTAACTTATGAGCGGGCCAACTGGCTTATTTTTCAAGATGCATTTCCGCAATTGCTGCTCTATCAATATTCGACGAAAATGAATCGTCCAATGTTTCATTTATTAAGATATTTCCATGTATCTTCATATATGGTTAAGGAATGGCGGCTTTTTTGGGACCGCAGATGTATAAAAAGACTGATGATTTCACAAATCATTAACGAACAAAATATCATTCAGAAGCCTGTTATAAAGCATCCAGCCTATAGAAGGAAAGTTTTTCAAACTCCGCTGTTCCTGCTTCAGGATTGGTTTCATTATAGCTCCGTTATCTTTCCAACATGTGATGGGCAGCTATTTGGTGCGAGTGTAAATGGTTTTATATCGTTATCTAAAAGAATCGATCTAGGTAAGCGCCTTGCCGATATTCTATTTCAAAAGGAGTTATATCCTTCCTTTTACGAATTCGCAAAGCGGACCGTTCACACTGGCTCCAGGTATGATTATGAATTTTATTTTAAAGATCGGCCTAAAAGAACGACTCCATTTTTACGATGTACATTCCCATTAATAAAGCAAAGAAAACATAAGGCAGAAGACTGGTCCAAAAATAAAAGATTAAAAAGAAAATGGTTAAAGGAAAATGTGGAGCATATTCACCCAATCGAATTGACAGAATGGTATATGAATAAACAAGCTCAAATAAAGAAGGCTATTAACTTAAAAGAAATCGTGGAAATGAAAAGATAGCCAAAAAATGGAATTCGACACGAATGCTGTCTTCCGCCTTTTGGCTGTGAAATGGAAAAAATACTTTGTTATGTTGATGGACGATTGGGTCCTTCAAGTTTTTTATTTCCATAGCCGGTTCTAGTTTCTTCCTGCTTTTTTGGTTGATTTCTTGTATGTTTTTCCTTTTTATTCAAAATACCGCACCTCCGCTTATTAGTTTGCACAGTAATGGGGTTTCCATGCGAGACGAAAATGTCGAAAGAAAGGGAGAAATAATAAAAATTTTTTCTTACTTTGACGAAACGCTTCTAGTTTTGTCAGCCTTGAAGGATTGGAATTAAGGAGAGCGAATAGAGTACATAACAATTAGAAAAGCGGAAGCGCCTTGCTCACCCCCGACAAGCACAAGACAAGCCTCTCGGAAAGGCGGTTTTACCTTTCTGGGAGGATTGGCTTGTGACCTCGAGGGGGTAGGCGCTGGAGCTAGACAATTCTTAAATAACCGGTGTTCTTATTCCAAGGAGGGCTTAGAAGATGAAGAAAAATGTTAAGGCAAAAGAGGAATTAATTAATATGCTTTCTGAAATTTATAATCAGCTTGAGGAATTAGAAACTGTACTTGATTCAAACTTTTCCGGCATTAGAAACGAATTACAAATAAATTGTTCTGACCAAATATCAGCCTGTACGAAAAGCATGGAAGCGTTAGAAACGGAAGCCGCTTATTATCAGGCTAAGAGCGGCAAGGCCGATGTGAAGGAAAATTTTCATCGTCAGCCAAGCATAAAGCTTGAAATAGGTTACAAATTACACTAAAATTGGGTCAATGTTTAGTAGCTGATTTTTATAAGCTACTTTTATTTTTGCAAAAATTCTCCTGACAGCAATTTCTGTCTATGAATTTGGAGCTGATTATTATGAATGAAGATGTAGAACTAATCCATCTGACAAACCAATTATTAAATTATATGTTCTTTTTGTCTGAAAGATATGAAAAGGCTAGGGAGCTGCAGAAGCCCGGAGATTTTTATAAAGAAGTTAAACCGTTCGCGGATGAAGTGAAATTAACGAACGATGAATGGAAAAATAAAGCGATCCAATGGATTACAACCAATCGACCGAAAAACCTATTTGCCCAGCAAGTAGAATCTACATATGAAAATATCGAAGCAATATCTGTACAAGCCTTTTATCCAGAAACGAGCAAGTCGAGGTTCACTAATTTAATTGTTTCTTCGCAATATGTACTAGACCGACTGCTTCAAACTGTAAAAGAAGAAATGGGCCCTCCTGTCACGTAATAGGAGGGCCGTTTGAATTATGTCATTTGCAGCTTAGAGTATCTACAGCGATGATAAGATTGACTACTTGTACGCCGATACTATAGTTTGTCTCTCTTAATGTGCCTTAAAGGGATTCAGGAACCTCTGCTCCTTGAGCCTCGAGTTCACGAACAAGGTTACGATAGACATTAATACAAATATCGTTTTGAACATATGACTTTTTCGTAAAATCAAGTAATTCGTTTACACTTTCAGGACTGTAATTCCTCATTTGAAAAAATTTCATTGCTAGTTCGTGAACATTCATGCTAATTTCCCTCCTCTAATTTTCTCTCGTATTCTGCTAAACTAGAAAGCTAGTTTACTAGCAGAATAACGAAATTTTACTGCATAGCGTTTATTTCTTTTCAATATCCTATCATAAAAAAGGTATGGTTCTTTATTTTTCAAATATTAAGACTTCCGACATGAATCTTCAACAATAGACAAAAAATGAAAACGTTTCCAGTGTAATCACAATATAGGCATTCTTTTCATAAATTATAGTAATGATTTCTCAAACAAGCTGAGATAGATTGTTTATGAAAGAGGAGGATGTCCCCATGTTTGGCCGAAGAGGAGCCAGCCATTATATAAATCAATATCACCCAACATATATGAATCAATATCACCCAACTTATATGAATAAATTTGATTACGGACTAAACCAATATCATTGGAGACAGCAGCCCCCTTATTATCCTTCTCCTACAGGGAATATGGGGTTCTACAACGGTCCACACAATCAACCTTTTCCATATGGAAGTGACATGATGTATCAAAATTCCTATCCTGCCATGGGCAGCCAAAATTTAATGTATAACCAGTACCCAACTAATGGATATCCGATGCAGCAAAATGGGATGCAGATGGGGCAAGGAAATGTTTCACAGAGCATTTTCCAAAATCCTTTAGATCCTGAAACAAACGAAAATATATCGAACTCTTATAATCCCTATTTCTCTAATTCTTATATGAACCCTTACCCAAAGCAATCCTTTATGCCTAAACAGTCATCAGGTGTACAATCCCTTATGAATTCATTTAAGTCACAGGATGGTTCAATCGATATTAATAAAATGATGAATACGGCCGGCCAGATGGTTAATGCCGTAAGTCAGGTTTCATCGCTTGTAAAAGGATTAGGCGGGTTTATCAAGGTTTAATGAAAAAATTTACAATAAGGTATTCGCCAAAATAGTCATGCGAATACCTTGTTTTTTATAGGCTAAAAAAAATAGGATTGACAGTAAATAGAAAATGGTGAAAAAATAGAGAAATGAATATAAAGTGAAACTTCAATCAGTGGGGGAGTTCCTTCATCCCTCACTGATTGTTAGTTGAACCAATCGGGCCTTTACGGGCTGTTGATCCCCACTTAGAATTTTTTTACTTTACGCAACTTTTTGAAGTGAGGGTCTTACAGCCCGTTAATCTGCAATAAATGGGGGATCCAGATGTTACGTTCATTACAGCAAATTGTTATCATATTCCTCTTAATCCTTTCTCTTGCTGCAATACCAATGATAGTAGAAGTAAATCCGCTTGAGAATCGGCTGGAATGGCATTTCGAAAAATTGCCTAGAATTTATGGTGATTTTATTAGTGAAATCAGTAATGGTAGCCTTGGTACATATCAGTTAGGGACTCAGCAGCGGGAAATTGCGGAGGATATTCGGAATAACTTTTTTACTAGTTTAAAAATCATGCTTATAGGTGTAAATGTTTCAATTATTATTAGCTTGATTTTTGGTATTTTCGTAAGCCGTTTTCGATTAACAAAGCTTTTTAATTTCATTTTGAACCTCTTATCAGCCATACCTGATTTTATTATTATTATTTTGTCTTTGATTTTAGCTGTAAATATCTATAAAGTCACAGGAGTTAGAATAATTTCTTTACGTGCCGATGCGGGAACGCTCAATCTTTGGTTTCCAACCTTGCTTGTAAGTATTGCACCGACATTATATATGTTTAAGCTTGTATCAGTGAAGTATCTTCAAATGAGCAGTGAAGATTATATTAAGACAGCGGTAGCAAAAGGAATGCGTTTAAATTATATTAATTTCCAGCATGTTTATAAAAATGTTGAGCCCTTTATTAAAGCTGAATTAATTAAAGTCATTTCCTTAAGCGTCGGAAATCTATTTATCATCGAGTACATCATGAATGTATCTGGTATTACGAAATTTATTTTTCAAAGTAATGAGATTCAGCCAATTGCTATTGGCCTTTTCTCGATGCTTTTTATATCGGGTGTCGTCTATTTATCCATTAGAATAGTACTTTACCTTTTTAAACGAGGATTTATATATGAATAAATTATTTAACATCAATTATTCTTTATATGTAGGGATTTTCTGCGTATCAATCATTCTTTTTCTATGTGTATTTGGTCCAATACTGGCTCCGCACTCATTAACAGAGATGCTCGAAACGCAATATAGGAATGGAAAGGTACTATCTCCGCCAATAGAACCTTTTGAAAATGAAAGCTACCCATTAGGTACAGATAAATGGGGCTATGACTTGATGACGATGATCCTATATGGAATTCGTTATACGGTATTTGTAGCACTGGCTGTTACATGTATTAAGATGGTGTTAGGGACAATAATAGGATTATATGCAGGCATGTGGAAAAAAACATCTAGCTTGTTGAGTGCTTTTGAAAATGCCTGGAGCTATATCCCTTTGTTTCTCATTTTATATTTTTTTATGAGGCCGATAAGTTTTAATAGTCAATTAAGTACAAGCACTCTCTTAGGATATTTTATTATTATTGCTTCTGTAATCAGTATCCCTAGTATTGTTTCTTCCGTGAGACAGAAAACGGCTGAGTTATATAAATCTGTATATATTGAGGCTGCACATATTCTCGGGGCCAGCAAAAACAGGCTAATTTGGAAGCATATTTTTCCGCAAATGAAGGAAACGATTTTAGTGATGTTCATTTTGGAAATTGTCTATGTCATTACTATTATGGGCCAGCTGTCACTTATGAATATTTTCATTGGCGGAACTACTGTTCGATTTGATCCGATCATTTATCTATCGGTAACGAAGGAGCTATCTGGTTTAGTTGGACAAGCTAGAGGAAATATTTACGGGAATACTCATATTTTGTTGATCCCTTTAATGGTTCTCTTATTTACGACCATATCTTTCAGTTTATTAGCAAATGGTCTAAAAAATCGCTTTCAGGCAAACTACTCAAGAACACCATGGATAAGGACGGGACAGGTACATCGGATTTTACCTATTCGCAAGCAATTCAATCAGGAAAGGAAGCGTATACTCCCTCGAGGAGAAGGACTTGCCTTCGTTTTGCTTGTCATGTTATTTACCGGGGCAGGTGTTTATGTTACAGCCACGAAGGATGCAGATGTAGGGGTGAAAAATGATAGTAAAGCGTCCTATGATATGCATGTAGAAATGGATTCAAAAGGTGTCTTTCATACAACAGCAAATATTCATATCAAAAATAAATCAGATAATTATTGGGAGGATCTCACCTTTTATTTCATTCCAAATGCATTTGAAAAAGGGCATTCTTTCCAATCGGTTAAAAGCTATTCTACAGTACAAATGAAGAAAATCATTATAAATGGCGAGCAAGCAAAATATAGCTTGGAAAAAGATCAATTAAACATTAGCATCCCGTCAACCATGCAGAAAAGGAAAAAATATCAAATTAAAATTGAGTATTCATTCACGATTCCAAATGAAGGTGTACGTCTTTCAAAAGAAAAGGAAAATTATTATTTGGCACATTGGTACCCAATGCTGGCAACCTATCAAAATGGAAAATGGAATAAGGAAGATTATGATGTAGGAATGGAGACGTTCCATACAGACTTTTCTAATTTTGAAGTCTCTTATAAAATTCCAGAAGGGTACTCCCTTATTTCTTCATCCGATAAGGACCCTCGAATAGGTGCAAGTGAAGGGAAAATCAAAGTAAAAAAAGTGAGGGATTTCTTCATTGGCATTGTTAGAGATATGGATATCCATGAAACGGAGGCTAATGACGGAGTCAAGATCCGATTGTTCACAAAGACGGACCATCAGAAAAATATTAAGGAAACTTTAGAGTTAGCAAGAGATGCATTAAGCTTCTATCAGGAGAATATAGGGAAATATCCCCATAAACAATTAGATATTATTTTAGATAACGGCCCATTTATGGAATATTCAGGTGTAGTAACAATTAATCCTTACATAGAGGATACGTATTTTTACAGAAACGCCGTAGTCCATGAAATCGCCCATCAGTATTTCTATGGTGTGGTGGCGAACGATCAATATCATCAGGCATGGGTTGATGAAGGCATGACTGAGTTTGCAACCTCTATGTACTTTTATGCTGGCAAAAATCAAAGCAGGAGTGAAGCATTTCGCATTCCCTATAACCGAATGGAGCGTATAAAGGCTGCTAATCCTCCAATTGGCAGACAATATTCAAATGTTTCATTAGATAAAGTAAAAAATACAGGCTTTATTTATGGTCAGCCTGCCATTGAAATGTTAAAGATGGTGGAGGATAAGTATAGACTTAAAGGAGCCGATGTAAAGGAAGTTAGCATGCAATTTCTTTCTAGCTACTATGAGCATTTTAAATACAAGGAAGTAGATACGAAGGAATTTATTCGGTTCACAAGAGATTATTTCAGTGTACCGACTGGTTATTTTAATAAATGGCTGGATACTTCCGAGCATTAACAAGCAGTTTATTAGACTGCTTGTTTTTTATTCAATTTCATCGATTTTTATATGCTTTCCTTTTTGTTTAGGAACACGGATCTTTAAGAGTCCATTTTGGTATGATGCTTTTACCTTATTTTCGATAATTGGCTGCGGAAGTGGTATCGTTCTGCTTGATTTTTGCATTGATTGCCGCATTCTTCTAACCTTCTGGTCCTCATCCTCTTCGGTGAATATTTCATTAGATTGAACGGAGATGGTTACGTAATTATCAAAGACATCGAGCTTAATCTGCTCACGTTTAACACCAGGCAGCTCTGCCGTAATAATATGCTCCTCCATTGTTTCTCGGACATCAACGTGAAATGGAGTATGAAAAGGAAATGGGCTCTTGAAGAATTCATCTATTGATTGCAGAAATCCCTTAACTGGTTTTTCATTAAAGAAATGATTCACCGATTTCACTAAATCTCCCAACTCATTTTTTCCCTTTTTGTTATCGTTGCTCAATTTTTTCAGCCCCTATCAATTAATGATGTTGGCATAGCCACAATATCATATGAAGGTAACTGGGTATTTGTTCTTGGTAAATAAAATATTGGTAATTTTTGAACAAATATTGACAATTGAAAAAGCGTGATTTGAATCACACTTTAACTTTGGAATTGAGGATATTCTGATCATGTTATGAAAAAGCGTGATTTGAATCACATTTGATCATTGGAATTGAAGATATTCAGATCATGTTAATTTATTGGGAAAGTGGGAGATTGAAAGAATGTTTTGCTACCAGTGTGAACAAACTCCGAGTGGGGGATGTAAAGTTATCGGTGTTTGTGGAAAAGATGAAACCATTGCAAGCTTGCAAGATACAATTATTTTTGGCTTAAAGGGGATTGCTGCCTACCGTACACATGCAAATCAGCTAGGATACACGGATCCATTTGTTGATGCAACGACCCATGAGGCACTTTATTTGACATTAACAAACTCAAATTTTAATGTACAAGAACATATTGAGATGGCGTTAAAGGTAGGGCGCTCAGCCGTTAGGGCAATGGAAATGCTTGATGAGGCCCATACTACAAGACTGGGCGTTCCACAGCCAATCCGCGTATCGCAAAACAAAATCGAAGGTAAATGTATTATCGTAACAGGCCACAATTTATTCGCATTAGAGGAACTGCTCAAGCAGACAGAGGGAAAGGGAATTAATATTTATACGCACTCAGAAATGCTGCCTGCTCATGGGTATCCTGAATTGAAGAAGTATAGCCATTTAAAAGGAAATATCGGTAAAGCTTGGTATGACCAGCGCAGATTATTTGAAAAGTTCCCTGGCGCCATCTTGGCAACGACTAACTGTGTCATGCCAATAAAAGGTACATATGCAGACCGGATGTTTAGCTATGAGGTCGCAGGTCTAGAAAATGTAGAGAAAATAGTGAATGATGATTATAGCCGGCTAATTAATCGGGCGTTGGAGCTGCCAGAGGCAAATATTCAATCAGATGAAACATTACTAACTGGCTTCCACCATGAAACCGTACTAGGTCTTGCACCAGAGGTTATTGTGGCTGTTAAAGAAGGAAAAATAAAACGGTTCTTCGTCATCGCTGGCTGTGATGCCCCAGGGAAGGACGGAGAATACTACCGTGAACTTGCTACATCATTGCCGCCTGAAGCAGTTATTCTAACAACATCCTGTGGAAAGTTCCGTTTTAATGATGTTGATTACGGGGTTGTTCCAGGAACAGAAATTCCGAGATATATTGATTTAGGTCAATGCAATAACTCGGGATCAACCGTGAAAATTGCGAAAGCTTTGGCAGATGCTTTTGAATGTGAAATTAATGAGCTGCCAGTAAGTATTGTATTATCTTGGTTTGAACAGAAGGCCGTTGCGATTCTACTAGGATTATTTAGTTTAGGAATTCAGGATATCCGTATAGGACCTAAGGCACCTGAATTTATTTCAGAAGGCGTTTTGGATGTACTACAAAACACTTTCAATCTAAAACTTATTGGAACGGTTCAAGAAGACTTGGAAGAAATGCTTCAATATAATTAATAGCTAACAAAGAAGAACCACCTTTAATAAGTGGTTCTTCATTGTTATTTATAAGATTTCTTCTAATAGACTATCAGGATCAATAATAATATTTCCGGATGAATCTGTTTCAATCAGCTGGTCCTTTTTAAGCTTAGTTAGTGTCCTGCTGACAGTTTCTCTCGTTGTGCCGATCATGTTGGCGAGATCTTTATTAGTGAACTCTGCCTTTAAGAGATAGAACCCATTATCCATTTTCTGACCGTGAATTTTTGCTAGGCGAACGAGCAGTTTAATAATTTGCTCATATGTATTATTTAGGATTTGCGATTCGAGCCGTTCTTGCAGGTCAACAATTTTTTCTCCCAGAACTTTAAACACTTTAATACATAGCTCAGGATTTTCTATAAGGACCTTTTCAAATTGGTCAATTGGCACAACAACTAATGTGGAGCTTTCGAGTACCTCAGAAAAAGCAGGGTATCCTCCTTTTCGGAAAAAGCCTACATGTGGAAACATATCCCCATTTTTAGCGATTGCCACGATTTGTTCTCTGCCATTCACATCACTTTTATAAATTTTAATTCGTCCGCTTTGAATAAAATATACATTCTCTAACGGATCATCCTGCATGAATACATGACTGCCTTTTTTCCATTCCCTAGAGATGGAGATCTCAACAATTTTGTCAATTTCTGAATCACTGAGCTCTTTAAAAAGAGTAAACTGCGAGAGTACCTTTTTAATGTCAGAATAATTCATGTTATCACCTCTTAAGTAAAACCATTGTTACCAATATTGTAACAAAAAAGCCACAAGAAAGAAGCGTTTTGGGTTTGGAAGAATTTGAACATTTTATGACAGGGAAGTTTTTCTTTAAAAACGAACGCTTATTCGCTAGAATAATAGATATGAGGTGAGTAAGATGAAAGTTCGGAAAAGCTTGCATGAATTAATGAAGGAAATGAAAGAACTGGAAGAGTTCAAGCAAAACATCGTTCATTGGCACACAATTGAAGAAAAGGAAGCGAGGATTGACGACCTTCCAGCTGATATAAGCCCTAATCTTAAGGAGGCTTTACAAAGAAGAGGAATAACAAGTCTTTATACTCATCAGAAATCGGCATATGAAACCGCTATGAAGGGACAAAGTCTTGTTGCAGTAACTCCAACTGCTTCAGGAAAGACACTATGCTACAATCTCCCTGTTTTACAGACCATTATTAATGACCCTCATGCAAGAGCGCTATATATGTTTCCAACTAAAGCCCTTGCCCAAGATCAAAAAAGCGAAATTAATGAAATCATAAATGAAACAGGATTAGCTATTAATAGCTATACATATGATGGGGATACCCCTGCTAATATTCGGCAGAAGGTCCGAAAAGCGGGGCATGTCGTCATTACAAATCCAGACATGCTTCATTCGGCTATCCTTCCCCACCATACAAAGTGGGTTTCCCTTTTTGAAAACCTGAAATTTGTTGTGATTGATGAACTTCATATATACCGTGGTGTTTTCGGAAGTCATGTCTCTAATGTCATCCGGCGATTACAAAGAATTTGCCGCTTTTATGGAAGTGATCCTATTTTCATTTGTACATCGGCAACTATCGCTAATCCATCGGAACTTGCGGAGAAGTTAACAGAAAAACCGGTTAAATTAATTGATAATAACGGGGCACCAAGCGGGAGAAAGCATTTTGTTTTCTATAATCCGCCAATTGTTAATAAGCCTTTAAATATTAGAAGAAGCGCTACATTAGAAGCTAGAAAGCTAGCTTCAATTTTGTTGAAAAATAAAATACAAACGATTATTTTTGCGAGAAGCCGTGTAAGGGTCGAGATCCTACTTACATATTTACAGGAACTCGTAAAGTATAAATTAGGGCCAAAGGCTATTCGCGGCTACCGAGGCGGTTATTTGCCAACAGAGAGACGGGAAATTGAAAAAGGACTCCGTTCTGGAGAAATATACGGTGTTGTCAGCACGAATGCTTTGGAATTGGGAGTAGATATTGGACAGCTGCAAGTGTGTATTATGAATGGCTTCCCTGGGACGATTGCGAGCTCATGGCAGCAAGCAGGGCGTGCCGGAAGGAGGCATGGTGAATCCCTTGTGATTATGGTTGCGAGCAGCAGCCCAATGGATCAATATGTCATTCAAAATCCGGATTACTTCTTCAAAAGAAGTCCTGAAACAGCGAGAATTCATCCCGATAATTTGATTATTTTAATCGATCATATCAAATGCGCAGCCTTCGAGCTTCCCTTTCATGCAGGAGAATCCTTTGGATCATTTGAAACGGAAGAAGTCCTCGAATATTTAGCGGAAGAACGGGTTCTTTATGAAAATGGGGGAAAATATTATTGGATGAATGATTCTTTTCCTGCCCATAATATTAGTTTACGTTCAGCTTCCCAGGAAAATGTAGTCATTATTGATCAATCTGACATAGCGAATGTGAAGGTAATCGGTGAAATGGATCAATTTTCTGCTATGACGCTCCTGCATGAAGAGGCGATTTATCTTCATCAAGGAACCCAGTACCAAGTAGAGCTGTTAGACTGGGAGGAGAAAAAAGCCTTCGTTAGAGAAGTGGAGGCGGATTACTTCACAGATGCTAATTTGGCCGTTGAGCTCAAGGTTCTCGAACAGGATAAGCAGCGTTGCCTGCCTTCAGGAGAAATTGGTTATGGTGATGTGAGCGTTGTTGCCATGGCAACTATTTTTAAAAAGATAAAATTTGAAACACACGAAAATATTGGTTCAGGGCCTATAAGTCTTCCAGAGGCAGAGCTTCATACAAGCTCTGCGTGGTTCTCATTAAATGAAGAGTGCTTACAAGACAAGCGAGAGAGATTAGAGCAAGGGCTTATAGGGTCAGCTCATGCATTAAGGCATATTGCCCCGCTTTTTGTCATGTGTGACCCTCAGGATATTCATGTTGTCCCGCAGGTGAAAGCGGCTCACAATGAGAAGCCAACGATATTTTTCTATGATCGCTATCCGGGTGGGGTTGGATTAAGTGAAAAGATATACGAAGGGTTTGAACATGTTTTACATGAGGCAAGACAAATGGTGGGCAATTGTCTTTGTGAGCAAGGCTGTCCTTCCTGCATTGGGACTGATACTGCTTCAAAAACGGCTAAAGCAGATGTCCTCAACATATTAACAAGCTTCACATCGAGAAATGTAATCACTGGTGATAACTATGTCCATTAAAAACAAGCTGAATCGAATAAAGTCACATCTATCGCATGAAAGCAGCACTGAAAAGCGAGTTCAAAAAGTAGAATTAACCGACTTTCCTTATAGAGAGGTTTGGGAAAAAGAAGGAGTTACACCATATTATTTTGACGAGGATTTTTGCTTAATTAGGGAAAAGGAATATTCAGTTAACGAGAAACACGGCATTTATACGTTTGACCAATTTTATCAGGCTGTGGAAGCATGGAATTCTTCAGATATCTATCATCCATTGTCAGCTGCTGGGTTTCGGGCAGATCAATTTTTTTTCTTTGACACAGAAACAACTGGACTCGGTGGAGGTGCTGGAAACACAATCTTTATCCTTGGCCATGCTAGCCTTCAAGGAAACAAGGTTCGTCTAAAGCAGCATATTTTGCCCCATCCAGGAGCAGAGGTCGCTTTATACAAAAGCTTTCTAGACAGTGTTGATTATAAGATGATGGCAACCTATAATGGAAAATCATTTGATTGGCCGCAAGTGAAAACGAGACATACTCTTATTCGGGATCAAGTTCCTAAATTGCCTCCATTTGGCCATTTCGATTTATATCATGCTTCTAGAAGGATGTGGAAGCATAAATTAGAACGTTTGAAGTTGTCTGTAGTTGAAAAAGAAATATTAGGTGTCGAAAGAAAGGATGATCTTCCAGGTTTTTTAGCACCGATGATTTATTTTGATTATGTGGAAACAAAAAATCCAGAAGGAATGCTAGGAGTATTGAAACATAATGAAATAGACATTTTATCCCTTATTAGCTTATATACTCACCTATCTTATCAAATTCTTGGGATTGATAAGTCACAGACTGCACGGGAGACATACGAAGTTGGGAGATGGTTTTCCCAATTGGGAGAAACTGCATCAGCCAAGAAGGCATTCTCAAATATTTCAGCAGGAGATGGCATTGAAGCACTTCAAGCTAAGCATGCACTTGCATTCGAATATAAGAAACAAAAGAAATGGCTTGAAGCCATTCAGCTATGGAAAGACGTTGCTGAGGGAAGCGAAATGGAAATAAAGGTGGAGGCATGTATTGAACTTGCGAAAATTTTTGAGCATCGTCAAAAAAATATCGAACAAGCTCTTACATATACGAAAATGGCTGATTCCTTTTATAAGGCAAATGAGATAGAGAGCGCTTCCGTTAAATATGAGGATCTCATTAATAGGCTCCAGCGACTGATGAGAAAGAAGGAGTCCTCTAATATCTTCACAAATAATTAATAATTGTTTGAAAAACCCACTAATTCCTAGTTGTAAGCCTATTGCAAAAGCTGTAAAATGTGTAATTGTGCAGTATTATTTAGGAATAGAGTGAGGCAGATATCATGTATAAAGCAATATTATTTCTGTTTTTTTTCGTTATTATATTTGTAGCCGTTTTATTCTCCAACTTAAAAGGGAGTTTTTATAGTATGTTCTAAAAGGGTCATACATATTTCTGAAATCCTGTTGCTTTTGTTTCTCTTTAGGTAGTAGCACAATATAAGTAAAAAGTAAAGAAAATAGGTTTTTTCATTAGTACAAGATTCCCCCCATCTACATAGGCTGTTAATGTAAATAAATTATGGAGAAAGGGGATCTTGATATGTTTTGCGGACCAAGACCAACAAATATTTTACCTGCTTTTGTTTCACCAACTAAATGTTGTGTGAATCATAATTTCCAGAATACGATCGTTCCACATATCCATCCAAGTCATACAACTACTGTGAACCATCATAATTTCCAGCATGTGCATTCTTTCCCGCATACGCAATCAGTAGTTAATGAGGTGACAAACCAACAGTTTGTTGCACCAGCAGCACCTGGATTTGTACCTTCTGCAGGATATGGTGCACCTGGTCCAGGGGCAGTAGCTCCGGGCTTCGGTGTTCCGGGACCGGGAATGTACGGTGCAGGACCATATTTCAGAAAATAATCAAGGCGAGGGCATATTTGGATATGCCCTTGTTTTTATATATCCGGTGAGTGAGCAAGTATCATTTGAAATTATCATGTATACATAGAAAGGCTAGTGCTATGACTAAAGTTGCAATCATATCTGGCTATAAACCTTATGAAATCGGTATATTTAAAAATGATGATCCAGCTGTTCATATTATTAAATTGGCAATAAAAAACCAGCTCTTATCCCTATTAGACGAAGGGCTGGAATGGGTAATCATTAGCGGTCAGCTTGGTACAGAACTATGGGCTGCAGAGGTAGTGTTCGACCTTCAGCTTGAAGGCTTCCATGATCTTCAGCTTGCCGTAATAACTCCTTTCTTGAATCAGGAAGATACATGGAAGGAAGCAAATAAAGAATGGTATGAATCGATATTGGCACAAGCTGATTATATTGATTCTGTTTCGAGAAAGCCTTATGAAAAGCCTTGGCAATTCCGTATAAAGAACCAATTTTTTGTAGAAAAAAGTGATGTTCTGCTTTTGTTTTATGATACGGAGAAAGAGGGAAGCCCAAAATACTTATTTGAAGAAGCGAAAAGGAAGCAGGAAAAGAGTCATTATGAAATTAGAGTTATCAGTTTCGATGACCTACAAGTATTAGCTGAGGAAGTGCAAATGAAAGCCGAGTATGAATGATAAAGTGAAACTTCAATCTGTGGGGGGCCGACGCACAGGATGTGTCTAGTGCAAATGTTGCGACAGGAAGAACGTTTTAAGTCTGCTTCCTCCCCACTGATTGTTAGTT
>NZ_JBALNX010000064.1:11526-40066 GCF_036962035.1 Bacillus sp. JJ1773 | reverse complement strand
CGTGGCGTTCTTAGTCTGTTGTTCCTACAATCGGGCCTTTACGGGCTGTTAGTCCCCCACTTAGAATCTTATGTTTCCTCAACTTCTTGAAGCAGGGGTCTTACAGCCCGTTAATCTGCGAAAAATTAGTTCGAAAGAAAAATTGACAAAAATGCATATCTCTGAAAAAATAGATATGATGATTGTGAACTTTGAGGTGATTGTCATGCTTTCCGATAAAGTGAAATTAACGGCAAAAGATATTTTGGAAAAAGAATTT
Organism: Bacillus sp. JJ1773; assembly: GCF_036962035.1. NCBI lineage: Bacteria > Bacillati > Bacillota > Bacilli > Caryophanales > Bacillaceae > Bacillus > Bacillus sp. JJ1773. The sequence goes on along the minus strand of NZ_JBALNX010000064.1, from coordinate 39,807 downwards.
AAAACGGCTATGCGCGGCTACAAACCAGAAGAAGTAGATAAATTTCTCGATTGGGTAATAAAGGATTATGAAACTTTCCATCAGGAAATTGAAGATTTACAACAAGAAAATATGAGATTAAAGAAGCAGCTTGAAGAGGCTTCCAGACGTCCAGTCGCCGCACAAACTGCTGGGACAACGAATTTTGATATACTAAAGCGGCTGTCCAACTTAGAAAAGCATGTTTTTGGAAGTAAATTGTACGATTGACAAAAATTTTCTCGATTTCAAATTGAAAACCATTGCTATTCATTTGAAAGTTGCATATAATAACTTTTGTTATCATTAATAACGTTCGGGTAATCGCTGCAATAAGCGTATAGCGAATTGTAGAGGAAAGTCCATGCTCGCACAGGCTGAGATGCGTGTAGTGTTCGTGCCTAGTGAAATCATAAGCTAGGGCAGTTAGGCAAATACGTGTATTTGCTTGGCTGACGGCAGGGAAAATGCCTAAGTCCTTGGATATGGCATGAATACCTTGAAAGTGCCACAGTGACGGAGCCTTTTCAGAAATGAAGAGGGTGGAACGAGGTAAACCCCACGAGCGAGAAACCCAAATTATGGTAGGGGCGCTTTCTCTTAGGAAATGAACGAGGAGAAGGACAGGGTATACCTGTAGATAGATGATTACCACCTTAGTACGAGACTTAGGGTCGTTTGCAGTACAAAGGAACAAAACATGGCTTACAGAACGTTATTAGTGACATGAATGCATGAAGCTACTGCCCTCCTTTATAGGGGGGCTTTTCCTATTGGACAAAGAATTTTGTCCTTTTTTCGACTTTTGAAGGAAAGCGTTTATAAGAGGCTTATGCCAATATTGTATATTGAGGAGATTAACTATATGATAATAATGAATACTAAAGAAGAAAAAATATCGTAAATAAGGACGAAAAATATGATATTATCTGAGATCAGGGTCAGTCAACAAATAAAACTCGCAGAGAGGATTCTTCAAAATACGAGTGAAGGAGTCATGATTACAGACGGGAAATCTAGAATTATTTCCGTAAATCCTGCTTTTGAAATTGTGACTGGATATACGAAAGAAGAAGTTGTTGGAAAAAATCCAAACATCCTTCAATCTGGAATTCATGACGAGCAGTTCTATAAACATATGTGGAACCAAATTTATGAAAACGGATACTGGAAAGGTGAAATTTGGAATAAACGCAAAAATGGAGATGTATTTCTTGAATGGATAACGATTAGCTCCATTAAAGATGAAGAGGGTTACATCACAAATTTTGTTGCTGTATTTTCTGATATTACGGATCGTAAACATGCTGAGGATCAGCTGAGATATTTAGCACATAACGACTCCCTGACAGGCGTGGCCAATCGCTATAGTTTAAATAAGCGGCTTGAAGACTTAATATATACAGCTGAAAAGTATAATCAGCTATTAGCTGTCCTTTTTCTAGATTTAGATCGGTTTAAACAAATAAATGATACTCTCGGTCATAATTATGGAGATATGCTTCTGAAGAAAGTTTCTACAAGGTTAAAAGGGTTGCTAAAAAATAAGGATATGATTGCAAGGCTTGGCGGGGATGAGTTTGTCATCGTTTTACCCAACCTCAAACATCCAAAAGAAGCCGTCCATATGGCTGAAATGATAATAGAAGAGTTTACAAAATCTTTTCATCTTAATATGCAAGAAGTATACGTTTCTACAAGTATTGGGATAAGTTTATACCCTTTGGACGGGACGGATATCGAAACATTATTAAGAACCGCAGACAAGGCTATGTATGAGGCGAAAAGCGGCGGAAGAAATCAATTCGAGCTTTATCATAATAAGATGCATCACAATGAGTCAAGACAGATGAAAATGGAAAATGATTTGCGAAAGGCAATTGAACGTAATGAATTTTTTCTTGTTTATCATCCAATTATTGATGCGAAAACGAATAAAGTTGTTAGTTTGGAAGCATTGGTCAGATGGAAACAAGAAGAATTTGGTCTAGTACCACCTTCAGAATTCATTCCTCTTGCAGAAGAGTCTGGCTTAATCATTCCAATAAGTGAATGGATTATTCAAAAAGCATGCGAAGATTTAAAAGCCATCCATTTACAAGGTAATCCTAAATTGAGAATGAGTGTAAATATTTCGGCGATTCATTTCAACCAAGACAATTTTGTAAAATCAATAGGTGAAATTTTTCAAAGAACGAATGTCAACCCGAACTATATTGATTTTGAACTTACAGAAAGTATGATCATGCCAAAAGCGAGTGAAACTGTCGATAAGCTTGTAAAGTTAAAGCAGCTTGGTGTTAAATTATCAATAGATGATTTTGGGACAGGCTACTCATCATTAAGCTATTTAAACCGTTTTCCGCTCGATACACTGAAAATAGATCAAAGCTTTATAAGAAGAATATCTATATATGAGGAAGATTCCTCCATTGTGGAGGCCATTATTACGATGGCGCATCGGCTGCACTTAAAAGTAGTGGCAGAAGGTGTTGAAAATAAAAAACAATATGATTTTCTTAAGAAAGAACAATGCGACTTTATTCAAGGTTTTTATATATCCAAACCAATTCCTTTACATAAGCTGTTGACATTTCTAACGAGCTGGGAAACGGAAATAATGAATTAGGGTGAAATTATGACAAAATATGATCTGATTGCAACATCTGCTATGGGCTTAGAGGCCCTCGTTGCGAAGGAAGTACGCGCTTTAGGGTATGTTTGTGAAGTTGAAAACGGAAGAATCAGCTATAAAGGGGATTCTCTGGCGATTGCTAGATCGAATTTATGGCTTCGTACAGCAGATCGAATAAAAATAAAAATCGGGGAGTTCAAAGCTACTACCTTCGATGAACTTTTCGAGAAAACAAAATCACTTCCTTGGGAAAATTATTTATCTGAGGACGCTGAGTTTCCGGTAATAGGGAAATCTGTTAAATCTAAGCTCTTTAGTGTATCTGATTGTCAGGCAATCGTCAAAAAAGCAGTTGTTGAAAGATTGAGAACTCATTATAAAAAAACTGGCTGGTTCGAGGAAAATGGCCCGTTATATAAAATAGAAGTGGCATTACTTAAGGATACGGCCCTGCTCACGATCGACGCAAGCGGAAGCGGCTTACATAAGCGAGGATATCGGGCTGGCCAGGGAGAAGCCCCATTAAAGGAAACTCTTGCTGCCGCACTTGTCATGCTTACGAACTGGACTCCAGAAAAACCGTTTGTTGATCCTTTTTGCGGTTCCGGCACCATTCCAATTGAGGCAGCACTAATCGGACAAAATATTGCCCCCGGATTTAATCGTGAATTTATTTCTGAATCGTGGTCATGGGTGCCTGAACAAGTCTGGGATGAGGCAAGAACTGAGACAGAGGATTTAGCGAACTATGATCAGCAGCTTGATATAACTGGCTCTGATATTGATCATCGCATGGTGAAAATTGCTCAGGAGAATGCATTTGAAGCAGGCTTTGGTGATCTAATCAGCTTTAAACAAATGCAGGTAAAGGATTTTACAACAACAAAGGAATATGGAGTAATCGCCTGCAATCCTCCATATGGGGAACGATTAGGGGAAAAAGAAGCAGTTCAGAAAATGTATGAAGATATGGGAAAGGCATTATCGTCCCTTGATACATGGTCGATATATGTTCTTACTTCGAATGAAGACTTTGAGAAATTTTACGGAAAACAAGCAACAAAGAAGCGTAAATTGTTTAATGGCTTTATAAAAACAGACTACTATCAATACTGGGGGAAAAGACCTCCAAAATAAGAAAAGCGGAAGCGCCTTGTCCACCCCCGACAAGCACAAGCCAATCCTCCTGGAAAGGTGTACTTTCCTTTCTGGGAGGATTGGCTTGTGACCTCGAGGGGGTAGGCGCTGAAGCTAGACAGTTCTCAAACTCGAGAAAAATAATACTTTCGGAGCATAGAACCACCTGTCCTTGAATACAATAGATGTATCATTTAGAGGATCAGGAGGCCAAGCCAATGCACCATTCCAATATAGATTTTAATAAAATATCACAGGTGTTAATAAATACGATTGAAGCGGTGAAGGGGGAACAGGAATTATCATCAGCGGCACTCGAACAGTTGCAAACTGCTCAAAATGAACTTCAGCAAGCGATGTCGTTATCATTTTCATCTGTACATAAAAAGATCGGCTATTAAGAGGGGACCTGGCTGAGATGTGTCAGGTTCTTTTCTTTTATGTTTTAGTTCTTAAAGCGGCTTTTGCACTTCTTACTTGACACTTTCTCTATTTACGATACAATGATTGATGGTCTTTTGTTTAACAATGAAACAAAGATGAGATAATGATACAGGTATGAGATGAAGCGTCTATTAACAGGCGCTTAAATTTTTTCTATGTCGGAGGGGTAATATGCAAAGCAGAATGCCTTTTGCATTGTCCAAAAGTGAATCTTTTTTTGATAAATTAAGTGAATGGATCGGGGATGTTTTTTACGATATCCTGCCTGAAGCAGGCTTTGAAATGCGTGATGAACAAATTTTCATGGCATTTCAGCTTGAAAAGGCATTTAAGGAAAAGAAGGTTATATTCGCTGAAGCGGGTGTAGGTACAGGAAAGACGATTGTTTATTTGCTCTATAGCCTAGCCTATGCAAGATATATAAATAAACCAGCCATCATAGCCTGTGCAGATGAAACATTAATTGAGCAACTTGTGAAAAAAGAGGGCGATATTGCCAAGCTTGAAAAGGCACTAAACTTAAATATTGATGTACGGCTAGCGAAGTCAAGGGACCAATATCTATGTTTAAATAAGCTTGACCAATTAGTTGCAAGTGAAAATATGGATACATATAACTCGGTTTACGATCAGCTCCCTGAATTTGTCCATTCTGGTTCTTCCATGCAAAGCTTTGAAAGATATGGAGATCGAAAGGAATATCCTGAATTAACAGATGAGAAATGGAACGATATTGCATGGGATCCTTTTCAAGATTGCTTTACATGTGAAAAACGCCATCGTTGTGGACAAACTTTGAATCGTGATTTCTACAGGAATGCGAAGGATATAATTATCTGTTCCCACGATTTTTATATGGAGCATATTTGGACAAAGGAATCTAGAAAGAGAGAAGGGCAGCTTCCGCTTTTGCCGGATAGTTCTTGTGTCGTTTTCGATGAAGGTCATTTACTGGAATATGCCTCTCAAAAGGCATTAACCTATAGATTTACAGAGCAAATTCTTGAATCGCTATTAACCCGATTAATGGCCAATGATGTAAGAGAAAAGACATTGCATATGATCGATGAAACCATTATTCAAAATGAGCGATTTTTCTTTTCTCTTGAAAAGGCATCTTCTCTAGCAGAAGGTTCGGATAAAAAAACAATTAAAAAGTCTGAGATTGTCATCAAGGAAGGAAAAAAACTTCTTCAATATATTAGTTCACTTGAAGATGAGCTTGTGTTTGAAAGCGAAATGTATGTTATTAACGAATATGATTTAAAAATTGTTGAGGAGTATTTAGAACAAATATCGTATTCGCTATCCTTATTTCTAAAGGATTTGAAGGGGATCACTTGGTTCGAGGAACATGCAGGGGAAAGAACGCTCGTAATCATGCCCCGCATGGTTGAAGATATTATGAGAGAAGAAGTCTTCTCTCAACAGAAGCCATTTATTTTCTCTTCTGCGACACTTTCGGAAAATAAGTCATTTGATTATATGGCGAAAAGCTTAGGAATCGACAGCTACTTATCTTTTACCGTTTCTTCGCCATTTAATTATGATGATAATATGGTTATTAATATGCCGGCATTTAAAGAGGATTCACTTGATGAGAAAATGCAATATGTCGAAGAACAACTAGAAAAGTCTGATGGAAGAGCGTTAGTCCTTTTTACAGCAAAAGAGGAGCTTGCCAGCTTCAAAAAGAGGATTGGAGGCAAGATGAAATTCCCTGTCTATTTTGAAGGAGATGCTGAAATTAGTACGCTCGTATCTAATTTTCAAAATGAAGAGCAATCAGTACTATGCTCAGTTCATTTATGGGAAGGTTTAGACGTTCCTGGGAGATCACTTGAAAATGTCTTTATATTCTCATTGCCATTTCCTCCTCAAGATCCTGTTTTTAAAGCAAAACGTGAGGGGGCCTCTGACCCGTTTAAAGAGGTTGATTTGCCGTATATGCTTTTACGGTTAAGGCAAGGAATTGGAAGATTAATCAGAACTCATGAAGACAAAGGAAGAGTGCATATTCTTATTAAGGAAAATGAAGATAATGAAGTCCTTAAGCAAATTAAAAATGTGCTCCCAACAACGGAAGGTTAAACTAATAAAATACATCCCCTCTGCTAGTGAAAAGCAGAAGGGGATGTTTTTTAAAAGAGTTAAGAAAGCATAACATTTCTCGAGTTTGAGAACTGTCTAGCTCCANNTTGTGCTTGTCGGGGGTGGGCACAAAGGAAAGCTTCTGCGATTAGGCATCGCAGGAACAATTGTCCTTTCATTGTTCCGAAGGCGCTTCCGCTTTTCTATCTGCCTAATTGACTTTTGCCTTCAGGAGTCATTCGGTCTGGTGTCCATGCAGGCTCCCAGACGAGATCAACATCCACATATTTAATTTCTTCCATTTCTTCAATACAATATTTAACCCCGCTGACAATACTGTCATGAAGAGGGCAACCTGGGGTTGTTAATGTCATAGTAATAATGACAATTCCATCTTCAGGAATTTCAATTTGATAAATGAGTCCTAAATCTACAACATTAATATTAAGCTCAGGATCCAAAACCCTACGCAAGTTGTTCAATACTTTATCTTTTAATTCCATAATAAACCCCTCCTATTATTTTTTTACAACCTTTACAATAGCAATTGAAAACATCAAACAGGCGATAGTGAAAATGGTTTGAGTTGGGTAAAATAATGCCTTACTCCCAATAAAAAGGGAAATCGCAACACCTATTGCACCAAGCATGAGACAGATGAATACCGGGGTTGCCGCTCGGTCATTAATCATATCCTTTAATGAGGGAACATCCTTTTTCCCAATTTCCTTACTATATTTAGCAGTCCACCATAGAAACGGCACAATTTTGTATAAATAGCCAATAATACTAAAGGCAATCCATAAGAGTAAGTACAAAAATAATAATGGCCCCGCTGCTTTATGAAAAACTCCTAACAACCCCGTAATAAATGCGCTGAGGTGAATAATTCCCCCGCTTATGATCGCGATTAGGGCAAAAATAAAGGAATAATCAAGCTTTTTCTTCACTCTTTTCTTTAATATAGTTGAAATATGGTACATGAAAATGATAAATCCAAGGAATAGAAAAAAGAGTGCTGCAGTTAAAAGTTCTTTTGAATCTATAAAAAATGAAATAGCTGCTGCAACTAAACCAATTGTATAGATAGGGTAAACAAAATTAGCTAGTTTCATCGTATATCCATGTGATAAAGAAAACATTGGCACCATTTTATATGAAAAACCGAAAATAAGGAGAGTAAACCAACCAGTCATTCCAAGCAGTAAATGACTCTTAAAAATGGCTTGATAATATTGGCCTCCAAAGCCCGTTTTTATGCTAATTAACATCGTAATACCTAGGATAATAGTAATTAATAGACAAACTAAAGCTGTACCGACATACAAGGTTAATATATTAGGCTTCGCTTGTTTTCTCAATGTCATTAACATCTGAAAGAGGAACATGAGAATACCTAATAACGTGATGATTCCAGGAATTAACGCTTTTTGCGGTTCATAAAAAAGAAAATGTGCAAAAGAGAAGACCCCAATTACATATACCCCAAATTGAACAAAGCCGAATTTTTCATTCCAAATGGGGGTAAGGAAAGCAACGGGCACTAGCTGATACATAGCACCCATGGCAATCATCAGCGCCCATCCTAACAGTAGCAAATGAGCTGCGGACCATATTCCTGGTACACGAAATTGACCACTAAACATGTAATCTCCGTGAAACAGAAGTAAGATTTGTGAACCCATTAGGGCAATGATACTGACAAGGATAAAGGAAAATGGCAGTTTTATATTTGTTTCATTTCCTGAAGAAGATAACATCTTCATCACCTGCTCTATTTCGTAATTTCAATTAAAAAGCTTCCATCTTCATTCGGTGTAGTTTCATATTTTAAGCCTCTTTCTTCAAGCTGTTCATATAAGAACATCGGCCGGCGGTCATTAATAATAGACAAGCTTTCTCCGGGCTTTAAGCTCTCAAGAGCCTCTAACGTTCTCATCATCGGCTGAGGCGGCTCAAGTCCGCGATTATCTAATAACATGATGATCAGCTCCTAAATGTGATCTTCCAATGTTTTTTCTCAAGCTCTTCTGCTTCATACTCAAAACCCTTTCCTTTTAATATAGGGAATAGGGGGGCAGGCTTAAAGGGAGCATGAAGGATAAATACATCTCCTGTACTTAATTCATTTACAGCCTGCATAATTTTTTGGAAAGGCTCAAGTTTATTTTTAATATCTTCCCTTACATCTAATTCAATCGTTTTGTTATCCATTATTAAGTCACCTCTTAATCTTTGATCTTTAATCATAGTGTATCATCATAGAATCCTTCCATAAGTGACATGAATCATAGAATATGAAATTTATGATTATCATTCTCAATTGAGAAAATAAAAAAAGAAATCCGTATTCATTCTTCGGATTTCTTCTTCTTATCAGCACAATCAAAGCATAATGATTCATTATTCTCTGTATGAACACCATTAAAAAAACCATCTAAACAATATAGCATCTTTCCACAATCGGCACAATTACTTACGTATTCATTCACCTTTTGTTCACTCCATTCCTTCAGTAACATGAGCCTTGCTTCTAAAATAAAGGAGCATCCACATCGTATTTGCAAATAAAATACATGCAGCAATAACAAAACCCGTTGCGAAGGATACGGCTAGAACGCCTGTTAAGGAGGAGCCCACGACAACTCCAAGCGAGAAAAAGGCATAAAATAAACCGAATGCTTTTCCTCTAGTTTCAAGATCAGTATGTTTTACAAGCATAGCTGAGATAGATGGAAAAAGGAATGCGAAACCAGTACCATAAATAACCATACAGATAAATAAGAGTGACAATGATGTTGACATGCTAAGGAAAATGAGTGCTATCCCAATGATACTCATACCAACCATCATCGTAATATGGTGTTGATAGCGATCAAAGAGCCGATTGGTCGGTAAAGCAAAAATTAATATCGCGGTGATCCCAAATGTACTAAGGAGAATTCCGCTATATTGAGTGCCGAATTGAAGTGATTCCACCTGCAAAGGTAGCATGTAGGCTAATACCCCTTGGGCAAACATTAAGGAAAAAGCACCGCTAAAACTAATCGAAAGCATAGGGCTTTTTAATAAAGTTATGAGTGTTTTAACAGGAGGTTCAATTTTCCTTGATATTGTTGTTGATTTATTAGGGATAACAAAGGATGACAATGCAAAAATGATAAGCATAACAATGGCAATAATAATGAATACCCAATTCACTCCGTATTTCGAAGCGATGATCCCGCCAAAGGCAGGTCCAATTATGGCTGAAATGCCGACTGCCACTCCGGAAACGGCCATTGACTTACCTTGTTTTCCTTCTTTTCCCCTATTTGCAACGACTGTAAAGGCTGCAGGCACGAGAAAGCCGCTAAATAGACCATGGAGGAATCTTACTGTGATTAATTGCCATGGAGTAGAGACCATTATGTAAAGGAGAAGAATCAAACCTGTAAGAAAAAAGCCAGCCAGTAATACTTTCTTCGGACCATGTTTATCAATCCAATACCCCGCGAGAATATTTCCGAACATATTCGAAAAAGAATACATACCAACAGCTAATCCAATTAACGCAGGGGTTGCTCCAAGTTCCTTTGCAAAAGGACTCATAATGGGGAGTTGTGCAAACATGTCAATAAAAGAAATTAAAACGATAATAAAAATAAATTGTTTCATAGTATCTCTTCCTATAATTCATAGTCTGTCTCCTATATTATAACTGTTTTTCATGCAGAAAACGATTTTGGTGAATCATTCCTTTTAGGTCTCCTGAGAAAAGTCTTTATTCGCAGTGACCATGCTCACTTTTTTTCAAGAGATTATTTTATACAATACGTTTGTAAGTATAGTTAAGGAGGAGAAAAAATGATCGAGTTTGCCCAAACCGTTATAGCACCAGATTTTCCGCCGCGAGAGAAGCATCCTACCATTTTTAAAGCATTTGATTCTTTACAATCTGGAGAGTTTATGCTGCTTGTCAATGATCATGATCCAAAACCGCTGCAATATCAATTTATGATAGAAAGAGAAAATGATTTCACTTGGGAGTATCTAGAAGAAGGACCGGATCTTTGGAAAGTGGCAATTGGAAGAAAGTAAGAAACTATAAATAAACATCGATTAAAGAGATAACAGTGGGACTGTTGTCTTTTTTTTACATATAAAAGAGGAAATACAATCTTCACTTTCGGAGGAATGTGTTAAAATAGAAAGAGTATTTAAACAATAGGGGGAATTTCCATGAATGAGGAATTACAGCAAGCAGAAAAGGATTTCTTAGAATATGTAAAGAAAATAGAAGCTTATAATGAGGCACTGTCATTAATTTATTGGGATCTACGTACCGGGGCACCGAAACAAGCGGTTGAGCAGCGCTCTGAAGTGATTGGAATGCTATCTTCAGACGTTTTTAATATGTCTACTTCGGAAGAAATGGCAGCATACATAGAAAAATTATCAGGAGATCATGCTTTATCGGACATAACGAAGAAGACTTTAGCTGAATGTAAAAAGGAATATGACCGCAATAAAAAAATTCCTCCAGCTGAATATAAGGAATATGTTATTCTTCAAGCGAAGGCAGAAAGTATTTGGGAAGAGGCAAAGGCAAAATCTGATTTTGCGATGTTTGAGCCACATTTAGAGAAACTTGTTGCTACGACAAAGCGCTTTATCAATTACTGGGGCTATGAAGGTAATAAATATAATACCTTGCTTGATATGTATGAACCCGGAATTACAGTTGAAGCATTAGATCAAGTTTTTGGAGAATTGAGGGAAAAAATCGTTCCACTTGTACAAAAAATTAATGAGTCTGCAAATAAACCACATACTGAATTTTTATTGGAGCACTTCCCAAAGGAAAACCAACGTCAATTTAGCTTGGAAATTTTAGAGCAAATGGGCTATAACTTTAATGCGGGCAGACTCGATGAGACCGTTCATCCCTTTGCAATAGGATTGAATCCAGGTGATGTTCGTGTAACGACAAGATACGATGAGAACGATTTCCAGACAGCTGTGTTTGGTACAATTCATGAGGGCGGGCATGCGTTATATGAACAAAATATTTCACAAGATTTAATCGGTACTCCACTATGCGATGGCACCTCAATGGGAATTCATGAATCCCAGTCACTTTTCTATGAAAACTTTGTCGGGCGCAATCCATCCTTTTGGAAAAAGAATTTCAATTTATTAAAGGAATATTCTACAGGGCAATTTGATGAGGTTACGGTGGATGATTTTTGCTTGGCTATCAATGAATCTAAGCCATCGCTTATTCGTATTGAAGCAGATGAATTAACTTATCCTTTGCATGTTATTATCCGCTATGAAATTGAAAAAGGGTTATTTAATGATGAAATTGAGGTTAGAGATCTGCCGAAAGTCTGGAATGATAAGTATGAAGAATACTTAGGTATAAGACCTGATTATGATGGTAATGGAGTTCTTCAGGATGTACATTGGTCAGGTGGGATGTTTGGATATTTTCCATCTTACGCTCTAGGGTATATGTACGCGGCCCAGCTAAAGAATGCGATGCTGAAAGACTTGCCAAATTTTGACCAGCTATTAGAAGAAGGAAACTTGCTTCCGATTAAGGAATGGTTCACAGAGAAAGTCCACAAGTTTGGAAAGCTCAAAAAACCGCTTGAAATTCTTAAAGATGCCACAGGTGAAGGGTTAAATGCACAACACTTAATAAAATACTTGGATGAAAAGTACAGCAAAGTTTATAAATTAAACTAGGTTGACATGGGGGATGACTATAGTCATTCCCTTCCTTTAAGGAGAGAAATAAATGAAGAGGCTTCTACCTTATTTTATGATTGCAGCGGGAGCCAGTCTCTGGGGAATTATTGCAATCTTCGTTAAAGGGTTAGCGGATTATGGGTTTGCACCAATGGAAATTGTGGCAATTAGAGTCATATATGCGGCTATATTCTTACTATTAATTGGTTTATTTAAGTATCGAAACAATATGAAATTAAAGGAAATGAAGGATGTAAGACTGTTTATAGGCACAGGCATATTAAGTGTAGTATTCTTTAATTTTTGTTATTTTACGACTATAGGTCAGATGAATATTTCAATAGCAGTTATTCTATTATATACCTCTCCTGCCTTCGTCACGATTTTATCCTTTATATTTTTGAAGGAAAGCTTAAATCTGAATAAAATACTGGCTGTCCTAGGTACCATTATAGGATGTATTTTAATAGCAGGGGTTTCGGCGGGTGCAAGTAAGATAACCTTTATTGGCATATTAACTGGCTTAGGATCCGGGCTTGGATATGCGTTGTATACGATATTTGGAAAGTTTGCTCTGCGAAAATATCAACCTTTTACTGTTACGTTATATACCTTTATTTTGGCTTCCGTATTCTTATTGCCGATTACACAGCTTTGGAAAAAGCTTGATTTATTAATGGATTCACATGTGCTTTTGTATGGGATTGGCTTAGGGTTTATTCCAACTGTATTAGCGTATTTTATATACACATGGGGTCTTGAGAAGACAGAGGGGAGCAAGGCTGCGGTCATTGCAACGGTTGAACCGGTCGTTGCTACGTTGTTAGGTGTTATGCTTTATGGGGAGATACTAGGTTTTATTCAAATTACAGGTGCCATATTAATTCTTTGCTCTGTCATTATCGTCAATGTAACCTTCCGCAAAAAGGGAGCAAAACCGTTAGAAGAGAAGATTTCATAAGAAAAAGCACTCCGAATTTCGGAGTGCTTATGTTTTATCGATCTAGCTACAGCGCCTACCCCAAACGTACAGGACGTACTAGNNCCTCGAGGTCACAAGCCAAGCCTCCCGGAAAGATAAAGTACATCTTTCCAGGAGGCTCGTCTTGTGCTTGTCGGGGGTGGACACAAAGGAAAGCTTCTGCGAATATTCATCGCAGGAACAATTGTCCTTTGATTGTTCCGAAGGCGCTTCCGCTTTTCAAATTACCATAATTTAAATCCTTTAGCTCCCGGAGGCGCATTTTGGATTAAATCGATGAGTGGTAATGTATAAGCGAAAAGAATCAATGCAGCTGTAATACCAACCCATAATTTCCAGTTGTCGAAAACCATTGGAGTCTTTTCTGCCTCATCTGCTACTTCGCCAACAGGGAATTCCTGATCTCCTTTAGGAGCGAAGAAGGCAAGATTAACAAAAATGTAAAGCATAAGGATAATACCAATGAATAGGATAGAACCGCCAACTGCTTGTGCAATCTGATATGGAATCCATTCTAATGCTTGTGGAGCGCCACCGTATTCAGAGTAGGCTGAGCGGCGAGGTGCACCAAGTAGTCCAGCGGCATGCATAGCTCCAGACATAAATGTCATCCCAATTGTCCAAATTATCCCTTGAATCATTGCTAATTTATTTAATTTCTTCGTAAATACTCTGCCAGTTAAGTGTGGAATTAACCAGAAAGAAATGCCGAAGAATGTAAGCATAACTGCAGTAGCTGCTGTTAAATGGAAGTGACCTGTAACCCAAATCGTATTGTGAACAACTTGGTTCATTTGGTGAGAAGCGTTAACAATACCGCCAGCTCCGCCAGGGATAAAGGATAGCATTCCGATAAATGGAATTGTAAAGCGTGCATCTCCCCATGGAAGCTTCTTAAACCAGCCAAATAGTCCTTTTGCACCTTTTGAACGTCCGAAGCTTTCGAAAGTAGCAAATAGTGAGAAAGCCGTCATCATAGATGGAATAACAACAAGGAATGTTAATACAACCTGTAAGAATTTCCAAGCTGGATCAATTCCGGGCTCCAATAACTGATGGTGGAAACCAACTGGGATTGAGAAAAGCAATAATAGAACAAATGACATCCGAGCTAAAGAGTCTGAGAAAATCTTTCCGCCGATTATTTTTGGGATAATGACATACCATGCCATATAAGCTGGCAATAACCAGAAGTAAACTAGCGGGTGTCCAAAATACCAGAATAATGTACGGCTGACACCGATGTTAATAGTGTCTACTAGACCAAGTGACCATGGTAATAATTGGAATAAAACCATTACCGCTACACCAATTGTCGCTACATCCCACATAATAAATGTAATCACTGACATGAAAGTGAGAAGAGGGCTTGGCGTCCCAGGATTTGCTTTTTTCCATTCGCCATATTTCATGTAAACTATTGCACTATCAAACCAAGTTCCGACAATGACTAATGTTAAGCCTAGGTAGAATAGAAAATGGGCTTGAAGTGGTGCGTAAAAAGTAAATAATACTGTAGCTTCATTTAATAGAATCATTGTAGCAGCCATTACAGTACCGATAGTCTTTAGCCAAAATCCGATCCAGCCAATGGTCCGCTGGCGTCCAGTAAAGGTTCCTGAAGTTTTGCTTACTGAAGAAATCATAAATCCAATGATAAAGAATATAGTTAGAACAAGTCCTAATACAACACCGTGAACCGTAAGAATTTGATAATAACCAATTCCAGCAGGCAAAACAAATTTTCCTGAACGAACTAATACTTGTAATAAACCTGCAAGTCCGCCAATTGCTAGGGCGATGAATGCCACATAGAAGTGGGCCATTGCTAATTTACCATCACGGCGGTCAACTTTTGTATTTGCTTGTTGCTTCAGCGTAATGTTTGCTTTTGTCATTTTGCCGTCACGGCGGTCAGCTTTTGCAGTTGCTTCTTGTGTAAGCATTATTCAACCACCTCAATTTTCGAAGTCATCATATGGTGACCAACTCCGCAATATTCATTACATAAAACTAAAAATTCACCAGCTTTATTAAAATTATAAACATTTTCACTTATGTAGCCTGGCTCTAGCATCATATTAACGTTTGTGCCGGCTACTTCAAAGCCGTGGATAACATCTTTTGTTGTGGCAATGACTTTAACTTTTGCACCTTTAGGAATTTGAACCTCACCAGGCTCATAATTGAAGGCAGATGCTACAAATACTAGTTCGTAATCCCATTCCTTCCCTTCAACCTTTTTAAGACCAGGTTCATTAAATGGCGCTGTTGTATCAACTTTCTCTGGATCTATGACTGCTAAACAGCTTGGAGGCTGATTTCCTAAATAGAACGCGCTAACCCCTATAACAGTTAAAAATACTAGCAGCGAACCGATTCCAAAAATAAGCCAAATTTTTTCAAACTTATGCATATGCATGGCTTTTTTCCCCTTTCAACTATTAAGAACGATCTAAGAATAATGAATAAATGCTAACCCAAGTAACGATTAAGATTACTCCTAAAATCATTACGGATGCCAACGTCCCCTTTAATGAGGAACTATCTTCAATTTCAGTTTCTGGTTGTCTACTTAGTTCTGGTTTCGCCATTTTCTTCACTCCTTTCGGAAATTTGGAAAAAGTAAATGATTACAATTTCATAATACTCTACTATTAAAGAGAATCTAGATGGTTTTTCTGAGTTCACAAATTGTTCATTCGTTACTTTATCACTATGGTAATAGTGAAAAATTGATAAAACAGTGATGTATATCACATAAAAAGGAAGAGAATTGTGAAGAAATTGTGAAGATCAGTTATTCCTGTTTATAATAGGAAGTGAATAGATTTATTGTGTAAGCCTGAAGATCTTTGCCTCACACATTATAATAATGTGGACATTGATTTTCAGGAGTTTTTTTCGTACTTTAATTAAGCGGAATCTTTTATTTACAAGGGGGACCTGAATAATGGAGTCATTAAAGAACAAAATTAAAGAGGATGGCATTGTGCTTTCAGATACTGTGCTAAAGGTAGACGCTTTTCTGAATCACCAGATTGATCCTCAGTTGATGTATGAAATCGGAAATGAATTTGCCAGCCGTTTCCGTAACGAAGGCATTACAAAAATATTAACACTTGAATCTTCCGGAATCGCTCCATCAGTCATGGCAGGTTTACAGTTAAACGTACCTGTTATCTTTGCTAGAAAACGTAAATCATTAACCTTAATAAATGAACTATATACTGCCAATGTTTATTCATTTACAAAGCAGGAATCGAATGAAATCTCTATTTCATCAAAATATTTACATACGGATGATCGCGTACTGATTATTGATGATTTCCTGGCAAACGGTCAGGCAGCAATGGGACTTATTGATATGGTTAAGCAAGCAAATGCTAAAATTGCTGGAATTGGAATTGTCATTGAAAAAGGTTTCCAGGATGGGGGCAAAATCCTTCGAAAAGATGAATATCGTGTAGAATCACTAGCTATAGTAAGCTCACTGGAAAATGGGGAGGTAACTTTTGCACAGGAAAAAGTTGTGGAATGAAGCAATGAAACAACATCCATATAAAGATTTGCTTCATAATGAAGAAACCGCCTGATGGGCGGTTTTGTTGTTTAATGGATTTCCCTAATTTCCCACGTATTTTTACTTTCACACATCCATATTTATGTAAATATAATGGTTTAACCGAAACTCTACAGGATGTGAACATCAAGAATGGAAAAATATTATTGCGATCATTGCAGACTTATCTATCACAAGAAAGAGTTTTGCAAAGTTTGTGGAGCGCTAGCAGAAAAAAAGATTATTATCGAAGTCCAAAAACAAAATAACCCTAATAATGATTATCCTCCAAAGTAACTGGGTACGTTAATTACGTGTTATCCGACTTCTACCATTAATACAATCATCAAGCTTCCCGCATCACGTATAGTGACTGGCAAGCGAAAGGCTTTAGTGAAACCATATACCTTCGTTTGTCCGACCAAAACAGTTGGGGGAGTAATATCCATCTCAAATCCTCTCTGTGAGACATAGGTTGAAATGCTTCCTGCAATCATATTACCAAGCTCACCAGCAAAGGATTCTAGCATTTCACCTTCAAGCACCATTCCAAACATAGCTTCACCAATCTTGCCAAAAACCAATTCATCGCCATCGATGATAATTCGTCCTCTTGCATCACCTGTCATCCCAATTAAGACTCCTATGGAATGCTGAGTGAAGGGCTGGGTAAATAGGGCTGGTTTTTCTACATGAATCTCTAATGGCACAACCGATTTTACAGCCTCAATTGTTCCGTTCAAAATATCAGTTACACTTTTTGTGATCGACATACAGCATTCCCCCAAGAACATCAATAGTCCTATTTTAACATTTTATTAAAAAGAAATTGTTAAAAATTGATGAAAAAAATAATATTCTGTTACTTATTTCCTTGATAATCTAAACAACATATTCTTTGTATTAACACATTTGGTAATGTTTTGGTGATGCTTCCTCAATAAAAAGAATTTATAATAATAGATGCACAGCAACACCTTCAAAACGTTAGCTTCCTCAGTCAGAGGGAGCTTTTTTTATTTATGTCACTATGTTTGCTCCTTCTGTGAAGTTAAAATGAATATTATGCATTTATTGGGAAAAATTAATGATAAGCATAAAGAAGGAGAGAACGATATGCCATCAATTGTCTCTGTTGCAGAAGCTATACCTGTCCATTCTCTCAATCAGGAAGAGGTAATGGAATTTGCTAGAGATCTATTTTCCGAATCCTTTTCGAATATTGAAAGGTTATTAAGAGCATTTCATAATGGTCAAATTGAAAAACGGCATTTTGTGAAAGATATGGAATGGTATAAAAAGGAGAAAACATTTGAAGAAAGAAATCAAGCATACATAGAATGCGCTGTAGAGCTAGGTGTTGAAGCAATTGAAAATTGTGTGAAGAGTAAGGATTTCCTCAGCAGAGATATAGCGTACGAAGAAATTGATGCTATTTTTTTCATCTCGAGCACTGGGATTTCTACACCAAGTATTGAGGCAAGAATCATGAACAGGCTTATCTTCCATCCACATACAAAGAGAATTCCCATTTGGGGATTAGGTTGTGCTGGCGGAGCTTCGGGATTGTCGAGGGCATATGAATATTGCCTTGCTTTTCCAAAAGCAAAAGTCATTGTGCTTGCAATTGAATTATGCAGCTTAACCTTTCAAATGAATGATCGTTCGAAAAGTAACTTAATTGGCACCTCTCTTTTTGCCGATGGTGCTGCATGTGCACTCATTGCAGGGGATCAGGCTGATAGAAATACCTTTCAGAAGCTTGAATCAGTACCCGCCATTCTTCGTACCCAATCAACGTTCATGCAGGATTCATTAGATGTGATGGGCTGGGAAGTAAAGAGTAAAGGCCTTTATGTTGTTTTTTCGAAAGATATACCCTCGATAATAGAAAGCTGGCTCAAGCCTGCTGTTTTAGACTTTTTGGTGAAAGAACGAATGGAGATAGATGAAATTAACTATTTCATTGCACATCCCGGCGGAAAAAAAGTGATTGATGCCTATATTCAATCCATCGGTTTCGAACCGGAAATGACAAGGATTTCTCTCGAGGTTCTTAAAGAATACGGAAATATGTCTTCAACGACCATATTATATGTATTAAAAAGGTTTATGGAAATAGGGAAAAAGGGAGAATACGGTCTTGCAACCGCTTTAGGACCGGGATTTTGTTCGGAAATGCTGTTGCTGAGATGGGAGAATTAGCAAATGCTTTTTACGATTTTTATTACAGTGACTATTTTGCAGAGAATAGTTGAATTAATTATTGCAAAGAAAAACGAACGCTTTATGAAAAGCCAAGGAGCGCTTGAGTTTGGACAATCACATTATCCTTTCATTGTAGCCGTACATAGTTTATTTTTTGTTTCCTGCATATTAGAGGTAAGCTTTGTTGGCTATGAAGTTTCCTCCTATTGGCCCATCCTATTCCCATTATTTTTACTTACACAAGCAGGGAGAATTTGGGCGCTTAAATCTCTAGGCCCATTTTGGAATACAAAAATTATTGTTTTGCCTAATGCTAGGATCATTAGAAAGGGGCCGTATCGTTTCTTCAAACATCCTAATTATATCATTGTTTCTGCTGAATTTCTTATTATACCGCTTATGTTTGAAGCCTATATAACAGCGGCGCTCTTTACTATAATGAATATCATCATTTTAGCGATTAGAATTCCAGCTGAAGAAAATGCATTAAGGAAATTAACGGCATATGAACAAGCGTTTTCACACGGGTCAAGCCTCACGAAAATTTGAAAAAAGTATTTGTGGACCTTCTATTGAAAATGATTATCGTTAATGATAAAATTCTAATTGAATTTGAAAATTATTCTCATTAACAGGAAGGTGTTGTTACAGATGGTAGCGATTTTTATTGCGGGTACAGTAACAGCCTATGCTTTAGTTATGAAATATGTTTTAAATCATGTTGCAAAGCCACATACAAGACCATAAATTCTATTCCTACATAACCAGGTGAAGACCTGGTTTTATTTTTTTCACTCTGAAGAAAACAGTCATAAAAATGTTAAGTTCCATATTCTAAATATAGGCATTATAAGAAAAATCATTTAGAATAGAAGGAAAATGATTGAACAAGGGGATACGTATTCATGGTTCGAACGGAACTTCAGCTAGATACGGTTGATTTAATTAACAGGATAACGGCTTTATATGAATATTTTAATAAAAATCAAGATAATCAAACAGCAGAAAGGGCAAAGGACCTAGCTATAAAGCTTGATAAAAAAGAATATGCAATTGCATTTTGCGGGCACTTTTCTGCCGGGAAATCAAGCATGATCAATAAAATTATTGGTGAAAACTTGCTGCCATCCAGCCCGATCCCGACAAGCGCAAATTTAGTAAAAATTAAATCGGGAGAGGATTATGCAAAGGTCATTTTTAAAGAATGCAATCCGAGATTATATCTGGCTCCCTATGATTATAATCAAGTGAAATCCTATTGTAAGGACGGAGACCAAATCCATTCAATTGAAATTAGCTATTCTGATACGAGCCTGCCGAAAAATGCGGTGATTATGGATACGCCGGGTATCGATTCAACGGATGATGCTCACCGAATTGCTACTGAGTCAGCCTTGCACCTTGCGGATTTAGTATTTTATGTCATGGATTATAATCATGTCCAGTCAGAATTGAACTTCTTATTTACAAAAGAGCTGGCTGCTGCCGGGAAGCAAGTTTATTTAATTATTAATCAAATTGATAAGCATCGGGATGAAGAATTGAGCTTCGATCAGTTTAAACAAAGTGTGAAGGATTCTTTTGCCTCTTGGGGGGTAATACCAGAAAGAATATTTTACACATCGTTAAAAAAAGAAGACCATAAAGAAAATGAGTTCTTAGCTTTACAAAAGTTTATTGCAGATAAAATTGCCAATAGCGAATTACTGCTTCCTGAGTCTGTTTATCATTCATTGAATAAGCTTTCAAGTGAGCATTTGATTTATTTAGAAGAAAAAAGCTGGGCTGAAATTGAAAAATATGAGAAAAGATTAGAAGAACTGCCTGTCGATGAGAGAGGAGCACTGGCTGAAAAGGTTGCAGCATTAGAGGCTAAGCTAGATGAAGGCAGAGCTTTTCTAAAAAAAGCGGAAATTAACTTCATTCATAAAGTTGATGATGTTTTGGATAATGCTTACTTAATGCCGTTCCAAACGAGAGAGCTTGCAGAAAACTATATCGAGTCATGCCAGCCTGGCTTTAAGGTAGGACTTTTTTTCTCGCGGCAAAAAACAGAACAGGAAAGATTGAATCGTCTAGAGCTTTTTTTCCAAGACCTTTCGGAAAAAGTAAAGTCGCAAATTGACTGGCATATTAAGGAACTAATGGTTAATGAACTAAAGCAGCATGAGGTACATGATTCCGAATTATTAGGAAGAGCACAAAACTTTACTGTTTTCTTTAACATGGACCTGCTTGCTAACACGGTAAAGGAAGGTGCATTGCTTTCAGGTGACTATGTTCTCCAATATACGAATGACCTAGCAGAATCTATTAAGAAATTGGCTAAAAAAAGTTTAGCAGAATTTAAAGAATTGCTCTTACGCACTTTATCTTTAAAAACCGAAAAGGAACAGAGCCTTATAGAAAGTGAATGGAAACGATACAAAGGATATAATGAAGACTTGCACATGCTAACCGAAATAAAGGAAGCTCTGCGCACGGCGAAAGTCAGCATGAATGATTTATTTGAAGGGGAATTTTCTCATCAAAAATATGCGGAAATGGCAAAAGGTTTACTTTCCCTGCCAACTGAAGAAGTTGAAGTTATCCATCAAACAAATGCAGCTGTGATTGATATAAAAGAAGAAGATAACGGTTTTCATGAAATAGATAACGCCCTTCAAACAGTTGGCGATAAAGTAGAAGAAAAGGCTGTAAATGCTTTAGTTGAAAAATTAAACTTTACGGCGAATGCCATCCAAGAAGTACCTGGATTCAAAAAAATGACTGCAGAATTGCTGCAAAAAGCAGAGCGTCTGAAAGATAAGCGATTTACAGTAGCACTTTTCGGAGCATTCAGTGCTGGAAAGTCTTCATTTGCCAATGCATTAATTGGTCATAAGCTTCTTCCAGTATCGCCAAACCCGACAACAGCTGCGATTAATAAAATCATGCCAATTAATGATCAAAATCCTCATGGAACAGTGTTAGTGAAGGTAAAAGCAGCCGACTTATTATTTGAAGATGTAAACAGATCATTGAACGTCTTCAGTCAATCTGCAGCAGATTTCGATGATGCGATCGTGAAAATTAGAAAAGTAATGAGCAGCATTTCAGATTTTGATGCAAATGAAAAGACCCACTTTGCCTTCTTGAATGCTTTTTTACGAGGATTTGATTCATTTAAAGAAATACTTGGAACAACCGTTAAGACTGACCTAGTAGAGTTTAAAGGCTATGTGGCTATCGAAGAAAAATCCTGTTTTGTTGATATGATTGAAGTGTACTATGATTGTGAGCTGACGAGAAAAGGAATCACACTTGTTGATACTCCCGGAGCCGATTCTATAAATGCCCGTCATACTGGAGTAGCCTTTGATTACATCAAAAATTCAGATGCGATCCTGTTTGTCACTTACTATAATCATGCCTTCTCAAAAGCTGACCGTGAATTCCTTATCCAATTGGGGCGTGTTAAGGATTCCTTTGAACTTGATAAAATGTTCTTTGTCGTCAATGCGATTGATCTTGCCAATAATGAAGAAGAGAAAGAATCCGTTTTACACTATGTTGGTGAACAGCTTGTTCAATATGGAATACGCCGACCTAATCTTTTTGGGCTTTCAAGTCTTGAGGCTTTAACTGAAAAGCTCGAAAACATTCAGGAGAAACATTCTAAAATTGATAAATTTGAGGAAAGCTTTTATTCGTTTATTACAAATGAGCTTATGCAAATTTCGATCACTTCTGCAGAATTGGGCTGGAATCGTGTATTGGAACAGCTTCGTACCTTTATTCAGTCATCACACGAAAATAAGGAATTAAAGGCTCAAAGACGAATCCAGCTGGAAGAAGAATTAAAAACAATTCTAGCCGTGTTCAAAAATCAGGATGCTGAGATTTTTACGCAAAGATTAGAACAAGAGGCAGACGAGCTAGTTTTTTATATAAAGCAAAGAGTGTTTCTGCGTTATGGTGATTTCATTAAGGAGGCCTTTAACCCTGCTGCACTTAAGGATGATGGCCGTAATTTAAAGAAAGCCCTGCAAGCAGCCCTTGAAGATTTCCTGCAAAGCTTTGGATTTGACTTTGCTCAGGAATTGAGAGCAACAACGTTAAGATTAGAAGCGTATATCGGTAAATTATGTAAGCAGGCTCAAGATATGCTTGGTCAAAAGGTTGCGGAGATTAATAAGGAATTAAGCTTTAGCCCGTATGAAATGAGAAAAATGGAAGGAATTAAGTTTAATTCAGCTTTTGTCAGTGAGAATCGAGCCCAGTTTTCAAAGGCATTAGCCCATTTTAAAAATCCAAAGTCATTCTTTGAAAAAAATGAAAGAAAGAATTTAAGCGATGAATTGGAGCAGCTCATAAATCCGCTATCTGATCATTATCTGCAAATTGAAGGCGAAAAGCTGAAAAAACATTATGCTGCACTTCTAATCGGTGAATACTCACTTATGCTTACAATTCTGTCTGAACAGGCGAATGAATATTATGAGGGTCTTTTAGCTGTTCTAAGAGATGACTTCCCAATTGAAGAGCTGGAGAAAACAGAGAAAGAAATTACTCATTTCTCTCATGAATCATAATGAAGATTCAGTCCTTTCATGCGTGTGCAACTTGTATTCATTTTCAGGCGAAAAAATTCGAAAAAGGAATAACTTATCATTGCCAGCGTCTCGGTTATGAAACAAAACCAAACTACCAATTTCAATGCTGGACACCGAAAGAACATGTGCAGAAGCTGATGGAAAAAAGATTGAGGGAGATGAAGGAATGATTTTGACCGTTGAAAAGGAATGGCTGAAAGGGCGTTTAAATAATGAGGATATGAGGATCGCTGATTGTCGATATAATTTGGGCTCTTCAGAAGAAGGTTTTGAACAATATGTAAAGGATCATATTCCGGGTGCTGTATATTTTCATCTCGGGAAAGATTTATCAGGACCCGTTTCTTCTCATGGCGGCAGACATCCGTTACCTGAAATCGAGGAATTTAGACAGACACTTCAAGATGCCGGCATTCATAATCAAACAACTATCGTAGCCTATGACGGAGGCGAGGGTTCATTCGCTGCCCGGCTTTTGTGGCTATTACATTATGTTGGCCATAAAAATGTGTATGTATTAAATGGGGGCTATAATGCCTGGACAGAAGCGGGGTATCCAATAGATCGTGCAATTCCTGAATTTCCAAAAACGGCTTTTGAGATAAAAATGGATGAAAACATTTTTGCTTCCTATGAAGAAGTTAAAAAAGTGGTTGATAGGAAAAATCAAGAAACGGTCATTATTGATTCTAGAGAAAGTAAGCGATATTTAGGACTAGTAGAGCCAATTGATAAAAAAGCTGGCCATATTCCAGGAGCGATTAATATGGTTTGGTTAGATGGTTATGAAAATGGCTCTTTCAAAACTGGAGCAGATCAGTCAAAAAGATTCACTGATATTGACAAAGATAAGCAAATAATTGTTTATTGCGGTTCAGGAGTCACCGCCACTCCAAATTACATGGCACTAAAGGCTGCAGGGTACAAACATGTTAAACTATATGCTGGAAGCTTTAGTGATTGGATATCGTATGATGAAAATGATATTGAAACGGGAGAGTAAATAAAAAAGGAGAGAGATAATTGATAAACGAAAATAAACCTTCATTTATGCTAGTCGATGGAATGGCATTATTATTTAGAGCCTATTTTGCTACTGCCGTGCACGGGCAATTTATGGTGAATTCCAAAGGTGTGCCGACGAATGGAGTCTATGGGTTTGTTAAGCATTTTTTAGCAGCTGTATCAAATTTCAACCCATCACATGTCGCAGTTTGTTGGGATATGGGAAGTAAAACGTTTAGAACGGACATGTATGACGGATACAAAGCAAATCGGCCAGAAGCACCTGTTGAACTAATTCCACAGTTCGACCTTGTAAAGGAAGTGGTGGAATCCTTTGATGTTCCGAATATTGGGTTGAAGGGCTATGAAGCAGACGACTGTATTGGGACGATAGCAAGTCATGTAAAAGAGGAAGCATTTGTAAACATTATTACAGGTGATCAGGATATTCTGCAGCTATTGGATGAACGGATATCCGTGGTGTTATTGCAAAAAGGGTATGGCAATTATTTAGTTCATACGAAGGATACATTTTACGAAGAAAAGGGCATTCAC
This sequence comes from Bacillus sp. JJ1773, assembly GCF_036962035.1. NCBI lineage: Bacteria > Bacillati > Bacillota > Bacilli > Caryophanales > Bacillaceae > Bacillus > Bacillus sp. JJ1773. The sequence goes on along the minus strand of NZ_JBALNX010000064.1, from coordinate 14,839 downwards.
CCTAGGCAAATGATTGATTTAAAAGCATTTATGGGCGATTCAAGTGATAATTATCCTGGGGTAAAAGGAATTGGCGAGAAAACAGCCTTAAAGCTATTACAGCAATTTGGACATATTGAAGGCGTTCTTGAAAACTTGGATCAATTATCTAAAGCACAAAGGACTAAAATTGAACAAGATTTGGAAATGCTTCATTTAAGCAGACAACTTGCTGAAATCAAATGTGATGTACCTGTTGAGTGTGGATTAGACCATGCAAGGTTTTCCATAAATCGTGACAAAGTGATAAATAAGTTTGATGAAATTGAATTTCGCGGGCTTGATCGGTTGCTTGACATAAAACAATATGCGTAATAGAAGGCTGTCCTATTAGCTTTTAGGACAGCCGTTCTTTTATTTAGTATTTTTTTTCTTAGCAGCATTCTCCAGTTTGCTTTTAGGGTCCTCGGTAATATCCTGTCCATAGCCTTGCGGATTCACACCAGAAGCAAGCTTCCCTCTATTTCTTTCTCTTTTTCCCAACTTTTACATACCTCCCTGATATTGTTTTCAATACTAGTATTTCCGAAAAGAATAATTACACTCTTCTAACTTCACACTAATAATAGAGGTGAGATCATAAATGAATAAAGGTGTATACATTGCTTTATTAAGCATAGGATTGGCTCAGGCTTTGAAAATTCCGATTCACTTTTTCAATAAAAAAGAATTTAGGCCAGAATTATTTTTTCACACTGGCGGAATGCCAAGTTCACATTCTGCGGGAGTATCATCATTAACCACTTTTATTGCCTTAAGAAGAGGGATACCGACAATCGATTTCGCTCTCTCATTAATTTATGGGCTAATCGTTATGTATGATGCACAAGGGATTAGAAGACAAACAGGGGAATTAACATTAAAAGTAAATAGCATGGGTGAGTTGATTGAGAAAATTCACAAAGACGAGTCTGTCGAATTTGAGCAGGAAAAGTCACCAAAGAAACTAAAGGAGATGCTCGGTCATCATCCAGCTGAAGTAATCGGTGGAGCCTTGCTGGGGGTTGCAACAGGAACGATTGGGTATTTACTCACAAAAAAAGATAGATAATTGTCGAAATATAAGGTAAAATTTAGAGTGTTTGGTTAAAAAGGGGAAAGGGATGACATGTTCTTGAAGACAGTGGAAGATTATTTAAGTTTTTTACAAAGTAAAGGCTTTCAGTTTCAAGAGGATGCGGTTGGCTTTATTTATTTTGGGAAGCATTACACGAATGCAACAGATGAACTGACAAACACAGCAATAGAACTAACCTTAAAGGCACAAAAATCCTTTGATGGCAGCTTTTATGTATCATTGCTGGAAATGCTTATATCCAATAAGATTAATACCCGCCTTGAGGCTATTCAGTTTGTTAAAGAAAAAGGATTGATTTCAGTCTAAATGAATCATGTTTGAATATTAAAATGGACGAAATGAAGGAGGTGCCCATTTCGTCCATTTTTTTCCGGTCCTAAGAGTGTATAACTTTCTATTTATTCTTACGTATGGCCGCTCTTGCTAATTCATCCGCTGCCTTGTTTTCAGAACTGGGTATCCATTTCATGAAAAATAAATCCAGCTGTTTGCTTAAATGTAAGGCCTTTTCCAAGAGGGATGCATAGCCTTTATTTTTGGCATACTCCTTTTCAATGGCCCGATTAACTGCCTGAGAGTCAGTTCGAAAGGAAACAATCCTATAGCCCTTTTCAATACAGATTTCAAGTGCTTTAATTAATGCATAGTATTCCGCTTCATGATTTTCCATATGGCCAAGCGGTATGGAATATCTTTCAACTGCTCCATTTCCTATTATAAAAATTCCTGCACCGCTAGGGCCGGGATTGCCCGCACTCGCCCCATCAATATATACTTCAATCAAACAAGCTTCCTCCAGTATTAACAGAAATTATTATCGCAGATTAACGGGCAGTAAGACCCCCACTTTAATGATTTACGAATAACAAAAAATTCTATGCGGGGGATCTAACTGCCCGTAAAGGCCTGATTATGTGAACACAGACTAAGAAAGCCACGTCCTGTAGCAACGTCTGTGTGACCCACATCCTGTGGGCCGCAACTAACAATCAGTGGAATAAGACCGATTAAGAACGCCATATACTGTGTTAACATCGGCACCAGCACTTCCCATTGAAAAAAAACTACTGATTGAAGTTTCACTGTATTCTAATCCACATCAGGGTAAGATAAAATAAGTGTACCAATAATGTGTAAGTTAAGAAAGGCTGAAAAAAATGAAATATAAATTGGAATGGACTTATAAAATAAAAGGGAATGAAGGAGTAGTCTTTCAGTCTGACTGGTTAGATGGCGAAATGGCATTATTAGTGGGGGAGGATATTGAAAAGAGCGGAAAAGGAAGAGATATCCTATATCACGATGAAATGGGGACATCATGGAATACGAAAGAAATGCGGAAGCTTCTTACCGAAATTGAGGAGGATCCACACGACTTAACCGTATACTTTGATGGAGGGTTTAATAAAGCCGCTTATCAGGCTGGGCTTGGTGCTGTCATTTATTATAAGCAAGGGAAGAAGAAATACCGCATTCGTGCAAATGAACTCTTTCATGAAATAGAAAATAATAATGAAGCTGAATATGCGGCTCTTTACTTTACATTAAACTTGCTTGAAGAAATGGGTGTGCACCATATGATCTGTGAATTTAAAGGGGATTCGCAGGGGGTATTAATGCAGCTTAAAGGAGAATGGCCATGTTTTGAAGAAAATTTAAATCGCTGGCTTGATCGAATTGAAGAAAAAATGAAGAACCTTTCTATTGAAGCAAGATATACCCCAATCCCCAGAACAGAAAATAAAGAAGCGGATAAGCTTGCTACCCAAGCACTTGAAGGGAAAATGATTCATAGTAAGATGCAAGTCATTTAGGTGACTTGATGAAAGAGGTGGGCGTGAAATGAAAAGAAAGCAAATATTTGACGAGGTAGAGGAATTAATGATCACCTATTGTCAAGGCTGTCTACTGCACAAACATCATAAAGATGAAAAGGGTCGAAGATATGCCCACAGATTTTGCATTACAAAATGTACTGTAGGGGAACAAATAAGGCTTATCGGTAGCAAGCTTTCTAAATCTTAGGCGGCATTCATAAATATCGAGACATAAAGTGAAACTTTAATCAGTTGGGGTTTTCCAAAGCACAGGACGTGCTAGTGCCTACGAAGACAATAGGACATGGCAATCTTAGTCGGCCTAATACCCTACTGATTGTTAGTTGAGGCCAACAGGATGTGGGTCACACAGATGTTG
>NZ_JBALNX010000064.1:0-11483 GCF_036962035.1 Bacillus sp. JJ1773 | reverse complement strand
ATAATCGGGCTTTTACGGGCTGTTGATCCCTCCATTTGGGAATTTTTTGGTTTACACAACTTTTTGAAGTAGGGGTCTTACAGCCCGTTAATCTGCGATAAATAAAGGCTGGCAAAATGTTTGCCAGCCTGATTATTTATAAGATTATAGTTTTACAACGTTTGCTGCTTGAGGTCCGCGGTTTCCTTCAACGATTTCGAAAGAAACTTCTTGGCCTTCTTCTAAAGATTTGAATCCGTCACCTTGAATAGCTGTGAAGTGTACGAATACATCATCTCCGCCTTCTACTTCGATAAAACCGAATCCTTTTTCATTGTTGAACCATTTTACTTTACCGTTTTGCATGTTAACTTTGCCTCCTAAGCCTTTCAAGACACTTTTTGTGTCCAAGATAAATATTACCACCCAACAAAATACAAAGCAGATATTTCTAGAAATAACGGAAATATATTCTGTTAAATGATGATTTTAATATACACGAATGTACCGATTCAGTCAAGGAAATTAAGGGTAATTTCATAAAAACTATCAAATATTTGAAATATTCCTGAAATTGATAAATATTCATATTGCTATTTTGAATAAAGTTTTTTTAAAAACAAAAAAACTTTTCACTAATTCATAATATCAATCTTAAATCATATCTATTATTAATTAAGCTATCTTTCAAAAGAGGGTGAGATCATGTACCGATTTTCGATTGATAAAGATGATTGGATATTAAGATTCTCTCCCCATGTCCAAATAGAGCTGGGAATAAAACAAATTATCGTAAGCTCTATTGCACACCTGGGCAAACAGCTCCCATCATTTCCTCATGGAGAGTCTTTCATCATTATGAATGATCAGATTGGTTTAATCGTATTTAATGTAGAGAAAATCCCTTCCCTCATATTAACGGTATCTAATATTGTCAGTAAAGATAGATGGTATATTCAAGAAAATTTTACAATTAAACCGTATAAATAAAAATAATTTCGGCGAAAGCCGTTTTTTTTTTGGAAAAATAATTGACAATTTTATGATTGGGTTTAAAATGTTGTACTAAGGCAACATTTATATATTGATGAAAAATTAATGTATATACCAAAAATATGTGCACTTATTGAATAAACGTGCATACACTCAATTAAAAGAGGTGACGATTGATGAAAAAATTATTAGGGATGCTGCTTGTATTATCATTATTTATTCTTGGCGCTTGTTCATCTGACTCTTCAAATGGATATCAACGTGGTGAAAAGCTCGTTGTTACAACAACGATTAGCCAAATAGCTGATGCGGTAAAAAATATCGGCGGTGACAAGGTGGACGTACAAAGCCTGATGGGGCCAGGAACTGATCCTCACCTTTATAAAGCTACACAAGGGGATATTGGGAAGCTGCAAAAAGCAGATGTGATCTTTTATAACGGGCTTCATTTAGAAGGAAAAATGCTCGATGTCCTCGAGAAAATGAATAAAGATAAACCCACTTATGCGATCGGTGAATCGCTCAAGGAAGAAGAACTATTATTAAAGGCAGATGGAAAAGGTGCCATAGATCCACATATTTGGTTTGATATTGATTTATGGACGGGAGCATTAAAGGAAGTGGAAAAGGGTCTTATCGAAGCAGACCCTGACAATAAAGCTTACTATGAAAAAAATGCCCAAGAATATTTTAATAAATTAAAAGAGTTAAAAGAGTTTGCTGCTGCAGAAATGGAGAAAATTCCTTCCGAACAAAGAGTCCTTGTGACAGCACATGATGCATTTGGATATTTTGGTGCAGCTTACAATATGGAAGTAGAAGGTTTACAAGGTTTAAGCACAGATGCGGAATATGGCCTTGGAGATGTTCAAAAAATAGTAGAATTATTGGTTACAAGAAATATAAAAGCAGTGTTTATTGAGTCAAGTATTTCCGAACGCTCTATTAATGCGGTAATTGAAGGGGCAAAGAAAAAAGGCCATGATGTGAAAATTGGGGGAGAGCTTTACTCAGATGCTATGGGAGAAGAAGGAACCGAAGAAGGTACCTATATTGGAATGTATAAACATAATGTAAATACAATTGTAAATTCATTGAAGTAGGTGAGGTCATGAATCCGGTCAAAGTGGAAAATTTAACCGTTGCTTATCAAAAGAAACCTGTTTTAGAAGATGTTCAATTTGATGTGCCGGAAGGAAAGTTAATTGGTATTATCGGTCCCAATGGGGCAGGCAAATCAACATTGATTAAAGCAGTGCTAGGGTTAATACCAAAAACATCGGGAAACGTAGAAATTTATGGAAAACCATACAGTCCAAAAGAAAGGGTTGTTGGGTATGTCCCTCAGAGGGGATCTGTTGATTGGGATTTTCCTACTAATGCACTTGACGTTGTTTTAATGGGGCGCTATGGACATATTGGCTGGTTTAAAAGGCCAGGAAAAAAAGACGTTGAGTATGCAAAAGAATGTTTACAGAAGGTCGGCATGGAAGAGTATGCTGACCGGCAAATAAGCCAGTTATCAGGGGGACAGCAGCAAAGAGTTTTCCTTGCTAGAGCTCTTGCTCAAGATGCAAAAATATATTTTATGGATGAACCGTTTGTTGGGGTGGATGCAGCTACCGAAAGAGCCATTATTGATCTTTTGAATGATTTGAAAAATCAGGGAAAGACAGTTCTTGTTGTTCACCATGATTTACAGACAGTAAAGGATTATTTTGACCATGTCATTCTATTGAATATAAATGTAATTGCTGCGGGACCAACAGAAGAAACATTTACAATTGAAAATCTTCATCGAACATATGGCGGAAAGCTGACGTTCTTAGAGAAGGGTCAAATAATGGCGGAAACGCAGCGGAGGTGATTCAAATGAACGACATGCTAAGACTGCTCCTGTTTGATGCAAATACACAGTGGGTATTACTCGGTACGATGCTTTTAGGCATTGCGAGCGGTGTCCTTGGGAGCATTGCACTCCTAAGGAAACAAAGTTTGATAGGGGATGCGGTCGCGCACGCTGCTTTGCCAGGAATATGTATTGCTTTTTTACTTATAGGAGAGAAATCACTTATTGCACTTTTAATTGGTGCAACGATCACAGGCCTCCTAGCAGCTTATTGTATTCAATTTATTACATCTGCCTCTATTTTAAAAGAGGATGCGGCTATTTGTTTAGTCTTGTCGGTGTTTTTTGGATTTGGGATTGTATTATTAACAAAGGTGGCCCAATCATCATCTGGAAATAAGAGCGGGCTTAGTGATTTTATTTTTGGCCAGGCGGCCTCGCTAGTAGGAAATGATGTCAAGATAATGGCTAGTACGGCTGCTGTCTTAATTTTAGTAACGGCCTTACTTTTTAAAGAGTTAAAAGTATTAACCTTTGATCCAGAATTCGCAATAGGATTAGGGCTTCCATCTCGTTTCTTGAATTTCCTCTTTCTGACATTATTAGTAGCAGCTGTTGTGATTGGCATACAGGCAGTCGGTGTAATTCTAATGGCTGCGTTATTAATCACACCAGCAATTGCTGCACGATATTGGACGGAATCGCTTGGGAAAATGGTTGTCATCTCTGGTGTTTTCGGGGCTTTATCTGGAATGGCTGGAACTTTGATAAGTACACTTAGAGAGGGCTTGGCGACAGGACCATTTATTGTTGTTACTGCTACAGCATTGTTTCTCGTTTCTATGCTTTTTGCCCCTCAAAGAGGTTTAGTAACGAAATGGATAAAAAGAATACTTCGTGACAAGCAAATTAGAGAACAGCAAATTTTGCATCAGCAAAAAGGGAGTGGCCTATCATGAGCTACGAAGGATGGATATTAATTGTTGCTTCACTAGCTGGTATTGCATGCGGAATTACTGGCTGCTTTCTAATTTTGCGTAAGCTCTCCATGCTAGCAGATGCGATCAGCCACACCGTTCTGCTTGGCATTGTGTTAGCATTTATTATTAGTCAAAGTATGAATGGATTGTATATGTTAATTGGAGCGGCAGTTGTAGGCTTATTAACTGCTTTTCTCGTTCAAATTTTTCATAGCTCAGGGATACAAGAGGATGCTTCAATTGGAGTCGTTTTCACCTTTCTTTTTGCAGTAGGGGTCATCCTCATCACCTTGTATGCGGGGGATGTCCATTTAGATGTTGATCATGCTTTAATGGGGGAAATCACATTTGTCCCTTGGGATCTTGTGCAATGGGGCCCTTTACCAGAATTGCCAAAAGCGTTTTTAATGCTCTCTGCTGTGCTTATCATCGACTTAATTATGATTCTGCTATTTTACAAAGAATTGAAAATTACATCCTTTGATCCGAGCATGGCTGCAGCAATTGGAATTCCAGTTTTGCTGATCCACTACTTGTTAATGGGGATGGTATCAATTACTACAGTTGCATCCTTTGATAGTGTTGGTGCCATTTTAGTTGTTGCGATGTTAATCGCACCTGGTGCATCTGCCTATTTATTAACGGATAAATTAAGTACGATGCTTTTACTAAGTGCAATTTTCGGAGTAGGTGCAGCCATTATTGGGTATTATTTGGCAAGCTGGCAGGACGTATCAATCTCAGGAAGCATGGCTACGATGAACGGAATTCTATTTGCACTCGTATTTTTATTTTCACCTACAAAAGGATACATCTCCAAGAAATTGCACATTAAAAAATTGAAAACAGATTAATAGGGAGCACTTCCTTTTTGGGAAGGGCTTCTTTTTATGTAAATCTTAAAAACTGACAAAATAACGAGATGTGGTATCGAAACAATTTAACATATCGAAAAGGAGTAAAATCTAAATTTAGATTTTACTCCTTTTTCATTTACCTCATTTTAAATTTATTTTTACTTGCATAAATTATCACTAATATACTTTTAGTAAAAAGTGTTTATATTATTGTTTTTAAAAAAAATCTATTTTTACTTTAGCATAAAGCTATTGTTTTAAATGGTTTTAAAAGATTTTCACAAAATAGACACATTTTTGTTGACGTATTGTGAACAACGGTATAGTATGTGTATATTAAGTTTACTTGTTACAATTAGTAACCTAGTGATTTAAAAAGGGAGGTATTAAGAATAAGTATTTTAACAAATAAAACAGCACATTTAGTAGATTGACTAATAGATTAGTGATCAAAATGTAAATTCCACATAATCAAGGAGGGTTAAAAATGACAAAAATCAATCGTGAACAATTAAAAGCAGCTGGTTTTAGCGAAGACGTGTTGCCGCCGAAGCCAGAAGATAGAAATTGGAAGATCGGAAATTATGCAACAATATGGATGGGATCCGTTCACAATATCCCTAACTATATTGCCATTGGTGGACTTTTTGCCTTAGGGATGTCAGCAGGACAAGTATTCGCCGCAATTATATTTGCGTCAATCATACTAGCAGCAGCACTGGTTTTTAACGGTCATGCTGGATCAAAATACGGGTTACCATTCTCAATGTTCTTACGCACATCGTTTGGTACTAAGGGTGCAATGATTGCAGGTGTGCTAAGAGGTGTTATTAGCGCAATCATGTGGTTTGGATTTCAAACATATGCAGGAAGTCAAGCGTTATCAATTCTAATCGGAAAGCTTTGGCCAACGTATTTAACGTTAGGCGGGGATTGGAATCTTTTAGGATTGTCGTTGCCAGCGTTAATTTCGTTTCTATTATTCTGGTTATTCAATGTTGCTTTAATTTATGGAGGAATGGGGTTATTAAGTAAATTTACAAATATCCTTTCTCCACTTGTTTATATAGTTTTTGGCGGTATGGCGATTTGGGCAATTAAATTAGCTGGCGGCGTTGGCCCGATCTTAGCTTATACAGGTGCAGGAGTCAGCGGAAACAAAGTAATTGTCTTTTTAGCAGCTATTACTGTAATAATTGCTGCTTGGGCAGCTCCAATTGTAAATGTATCTGACTTCACAAGATTGGCTCGCTCTACGAAGGATCAGGCTATTGGCCAAACATTAGGTTTAGTTGTGACCTATTTATTGTTTGCCATCGCAAGTATTTCGATTATTGTAGGCTCTGAAATTGCCTTTGGTACACCAATTTGGAATGTACTTGATGTAGTTGCCCGATTTGATAGTTCTTTTGCAATAGCAATATCTGTTCTTACACTAGCTTTAACAACATTATCGGTGAACGTAACAGGTAATATTGTTCCTGCAGGTTACCAACTAGCATCACTATTCCCGAAAAAACTAACTTTTAAGTCGGGAGCAACAATCGCGGCTGTATTAGGAATTGTTGTCATGCCTTGGAAACTTATGGAGAACGCGACGAGTATTTTTACATTCTTAAATATGATCGGCGGCCTATTAGCTCCAATCACGGGTATCATGCTAGCTCATTATTTTGTAGTTACAAAAACAGAAATAGACTTGAGCGAATTGTATTCCAAAAACGGTAAATACAATTATAAAAATGGTTTTAATGTGAACGCCATTATTACATTAACTGTTGCTGGCGTGCTTTCCTTAATCGGGAATTTCGTTCCAATCTTTAAACCGCTTTCTGATATTTCGTGGTTTGTAGGAATTATTTCTGCTTTTATTATTTACGCTTTACTTGAGTTACCTAATAGTAAAGCTGTTAAGTTTTCAAAACAGATGAAATTGAATGAAGAAAAGTAGCTAGAAATAAGGGTTTATCTATATAAACTAGGGTGTTAGCGGCAATTTTTAAAGAAATGCGGCTAGGGGAATGTCAAAAAATAGGCAATTTTGACGGTGGGTATAAATTTTATTTTTATCGAAAGGGGTTTTTATAATGACATTTGATTTACTAATTAAAGGTGGAAATGTTGTCTTCCGGGATGGTGTTCGTAAAGTTGATATTGGCATAAAAAACGAAAAAATTTCATGCATTGCGGAGCAAATTACTGAAGATGCAAAAGAAATTATTGAAGCGAATGGACAGTATGTCATGCCAGGAATGATTGATACCCATGTTCACATCAGTGAACCAGGCCGTACAGAATGGGAAGGCTTTGAAACAGGATCGAAAGCATTAGCGGCAGGTGGAACGACAAGTTACGTGGAGATGCCATTAAACGCACTCCCGGCAACAATTAATAAAGAGGCTCTAGACTTAAAACTTGAAGCTGCAAGCAATCAAAACTATGTTGATTATGCTTTCTATGGCGGTCTCGTGCCAGAGAACCTAGACGAGTTGGAAGAACTAGCAGATGCAGGTGTTCTTGCTTTTAAATGCTTCTTATCTGATATCACGAGCGATGTTCCTGGAGATTTCACGAATGTGGATGATTACACATTATATAAAGGTATGGAAAAATTAGCGGAATTAGATCAGTTGCTATGCATTCATGCGGAAAATCCATCGGTTACATCAGGGCTTGCTAAAGAATTTGCTAAAGCAGGCAAGAATTCTGGAGTAGAATATGCGGAATCACGCCCTGTTTTTACAGAAGTGGAAGCTGTTCAGCGTGCGATCCTTTTTGCTAAAGAAACTGGTTGTAAATTACATTTAGTTCACATTAGTACTTCAGAGGCTGTTCAAGCTATTTTACAAGCTCGTAGAGAAGGTGTAGATGTAACAGTTGAATCTTGCCCACACTATTTTGCCTTTACTGCCGAACAAGTTGATGAAATTGGTCCTAGAGCAAAATGTCAGCCTCCAATTAGAAAAGCAGAAGAACAAGCAAAATTATGGGACGAGCTTCTTAACGGGAATATCGACTGGCTAACATCTGACCATTCGCCTTGTACTGAGGACTTAAAGCAAGGAAATCTTTGGGAAGCATGGGGCGGAATTAGCGGAGCACAAAATAATGTTGACCTAATGTTTGATTTAGCTGTAAAACAACGTGGATTACCAGTACAGAAGTTTGTTGATTTAATTGCTGCTAATCCGGCTGAACGATTCAATTTGTCAAATAAAGGTGAAATTGCCGTTTCGAAAGATGCGGATATTATTTTGGTGGATCCTAACCAATCATATGTTGTTAAAAGAGAAGACCTTTACTACAAAAACAAACATAGTGCATATGAAGGCAGAAAAATTGACTGTCGTGTGACAAAAACAATTGTTCGTGGAAACGTCGTTTTCGATTTAGAAAAAGGGATTGTAGGAGCTCCTGTAGGTAAGCTTATTTCTGCTAAATAATTAATCCAAGGGATCAATAAAAAATTTTTATCCTTGCTGAAAAATCGGCAAAGGTAATGGAAAAAATGGGGGAAAGAAACATGGTTAAATACGATTTAGTTATTAAAAACGGGACGATCGTTACTGCAGATTCAATTGTTCAAGGGGATATAGGAATTAAGGAAGGGAAAATTAAGGAAGTCTCAATTGGCAAGTCAATAGAGGCAACAGCAGTTAATGAGATTGACGCACAAGGACTTCATATCCTGCCAGGTTTAATTGACACACATGTCCATTTTAACGAACCAGGCAGAACAGAGTGGGAAGGACTAGAGACAGGAAGCAGAAGCTTAGCTGCCGGAGGAGTTACAACATTCTTTGATATGCCGTTGAATAGTACGCCTCCGACAATTAATAAAGCAAATTTAGAGCTGAAGAGCACTGCTGCCGATGAAAAGTCAATCGTTAATCCTCGTTTCTGGGGCGGACTTGTACCAGAAAATATTGACGATTTAAAGGATCTTCATGAAAATGGCGTAATCGGATTTAAGGCATTTATGTCACCAAGTGGAATTGTGGATTTCAATAATGTTGATGATGAAACCATTTATAAGGGGATGAAAGAGATTGCATCCTTAGGTTCTATTTTAGCTGTTCATGCTGAAAGTACAGTTATTACTGAACAGCTTGCACAAGAAAAACAAAGTCAAGGCAAAACAGCAGCAAGAGATTTTGTTGAATCGCGACCGATTATTTCTGAAATTGAAGCAGTTAGAAGAATTATTTCCTATGCAGAAGCAACTGGATGTAAACTTCATATTGTCCATGCAAGCAGCAGAAAAGTAGTCGAAGTGATTAACGATGCAAAACAAAGAGGCGTAAATGTAACAGTTGAAACATGCCCGCATTATTTATCGTTGACAGTAAAAGATTTAGAGGAAAAAAGAGCATTGGCGAAATGTGCACCTCCATTGAGAGATGAAGAAGAAGTTGAAGATTTATGGACGGCAGTTGCTAACGGAGAAATTAACGTCATCGCATCTGATCATTCGCCAGCACCGGCATCTATGAAAACAATAACAGACAACTTTTTTGAAGGATGGGGAGGTATTTCTGGAGCTCAGTCTACATTGAATATCATGTTGACTGAAGGGCATTTTAAACGAAATCTCCCATTAGAAAAAATTGTAGAATTAACTGCTGCAAACCCAGCAAAATTGTTCGGACTTTCAACTAAAGGAACAATTGCAGTTGATTATGATGCGGATTTGGCAATTGTCAATTTGAATGAAAGCTTTGAACTAAAGAAGGAAGATTTGTTTTACCGTCATCAGCACTCACCTTATGTCGGTATGACATTTAAAGGGAAAGTGAAGACAACAATTGTTGGTGGTAAAGTAGTGTTCGAAAATGGCGAACCAATAAAAAAATAAAAATGTAGGGGAATGGTTTTTTATTACTTAACTCCCCTGCAGTAATAATTAAAATGAAGGGGAGTTGTTATTATGGCACCAATGGCAATACATCATGAAGGGCAAAAGAGCAAGAAATTTATGATTCCATATTGGTGGAAAGTGGTTTTTGCATTCACGTTAGGATGGATGTTCATCAATGCTAATAAATATTTTTTGAATCCTATTTTAGGGAATATTGGCTTAGAGTATAACCTGAATAACAGCCAGCTTGGACTGGTAAATAGTATTTTCTTTCTGACTTACACGATCGCTCAAATTCCTGCAGGAGCTTTCAGTGATAAATTTGGCAGGAAAAAGTTGCTCGTCATCGGGTTTATTTTATATGGGATTTTGACAGGCATCAGTGGCCTCATGGCTGGCTTCACAGGCTTTTTGGTAGCTCGTGCTATTGCGGGACTTTCTTCAGCAACATATTATGGTCCCCAATTTGCCCTATCATCTGAAGCAATTCCAGAAAAACGCAGAACTGTAGGCAGTGCAATTATTAACAGCGGATCAGGGTTAGGGGTTGCTTTAGGTTTTATCTTATCTAGCACATTAGTTTTAGAAAAGGGTATGAGTTGGAGCGTTCCATTTTATATCTTCGGTGTGCTTACGGTTCTTGTCGGAATCCTTATTTCGGTATTAGTAAAAGAAAAAAATCCAGATAAGGCATCGAATGAAAGTAAATTACTAGAGAAGTCGCCTAATAAAGGAGAAAAAGTTTCGGTTTTATCTTTACTTAAAAACCGCAATCTCTTAATTACCTTTCTAGTCTTATTTTGTTCTATTTACGGCTTTACAGTCGTTGTCACATGGTTGCCGAAGTTTTTGGAAACCGAAAGAGGTTTCCACGGCAGTCAAGTTGGTTTGATATCGGCCCTAGTTCCATTGGCTTCGATACCAGGGGCGCTTATCGCAAGTTATATTTCGGATCGCTTAGGCAGGAAGAAGCCTTTCGCATTTGTGCTGATTCCAATTGCAGCGATTGCATTGTGGGCAACTGTCTATGTTCATGATACCGCATTATTGATCACAGCATTATTGGTTTATGGATTTTTTGGTAAGATTGCGCTAGATCCGCTTCTGATTGCATCTGTTTCCGAAAATGTTGATAAATCAGCGTATGGGCTTGCCTTCAGTCTCTTTAATTTTATGGGTATGATGTCGTCGATTATCGCCCCTTGGTTTGTTGGGTTTCTTGCTGATAAAACAGGCAGCATGGCTACGGGATTTTACTCAGCGGTCATTGTTCTTGCTGTAGGGTTTGTGCTAATGATGTTCTTTAAAGAAGGTCCAAAAGTAAAAGAAACGGGTAAGTTGGAAAGTATTTAACTGCAGGTTGTAAGATCTATCATATAAAAAAAGGGGTTATAACAGGGGGATTTCACTGTTTATAGCCCCTTTTGATTGGAAGAAAAATGATGGAGTACTAGATAAGGAAAGATTACAATAATGATTATAGCCACTTTTCAGCCCAAGTTTCAATTGTAAGAAGTGCTTTTCCCAATTCAGTCCCCTTTCTAGTTAAGGAGTATTCTGTCCTAACAGGGCGGTCGGTGATCACATTCCTAATCACGAGTCCATCTTCTTCAAGTTCTTTCATGCGTTCATTTAGCACGCGTTTACTTAAATCAGGAATATAGGCGTGGATTTCACTAAATCTTTTTGGTTCTTCCATCAGTGTGTGGATAATAAGCCCTATCCACTTTTTGCTAATCAGGTGATAAGATTGTTCAACTTTATTACATAATTGCTTCTGGCTTGCATGCTCAATCATTAATTTCACCTCCAGAATAAAATGTGTTTGTATATTAATAATAACCTAAATTAATGTTAATCTTTATAAAATTTTATCATATATTTCCTTAATTATAAATGAAAATTCCTAATTTTTATGTGTTACAAAATCACTTTCGTTAATATTAAATAACCTGCTAGTTATATTT
>NZ_JBALNX010000063.1:0-1870 GCF_036962035.1 Bacillus sp. JJ1773 | reverse complement strand
TAATCTCTAGGGTGAAAGTCCCGAACCGTGAAGGCAGAAGTAGCGGTTAGCCTAACGCAAGGGTGTCCGTGGTGACGCGGAATCTGAAGGAAGCGAGCGGCAAACTTCCGGTCTGAGGAACACGAACTTCATATTAGGCTAGGTATCATTGGATAAGTTTGCCAAACAAGACAAAGTCCTTTCTGCCGAAGGTGATACAGAGTAAATGAAGCAGATAGATGGAAGGAAAGATTGCACTCTTACCCGGGGAGATCTGATGGATACGTGAAGTACCCTTCATAACCTGCTTAGTGATAAGCAGCTGAACCATCAGAAGTCAGCCGAGGTCATAGTACGAATTGGTCTAGAATAATTCGGAAGGACTGAACAACTAAGAGAGAATAGCCCTTGGCATACAGTGAGTCATGATGAGCACAGAAAACGTAGTACCTCACATGAGAAAGGAAACGGTGAATCCCGTGGGGGATCTCTTGGAGGGTGGAGTGACCACTGACATAAGAAGATAAGCTATTCACGGAAGGAAGAATACCAATGCTTTTGAATCAAATCCTGTCACGGGAAAATATGCTTCAAGCATTAAAGCGAGTAGAACAGAATAAAGGAAGCCATGGTGTAGATAAGATGCCCGTACAAATCCTACGACAGCACTTAATCGAAGAATGGCCATCCATTAAAGAGGCAATTTTCAAGGGTACCTATGAACCAACACCTGTCCGAAGAGTCGAAATCCCGAAACCAGATGGCGGTGTTCGGTTACTGGGTATTCCAACTGTGACAGACCGGTTGATTCAACAAGCAATTGCCCAAATATTATCGAAGATATATGACCCAATGTTCTCCGAACACAGTTATGGCTTCCGACCAAATCGGAGTGCCCATGATGCAATAAGGAAAGCAAAAGGATATATCAAAGAAGGATATAGATGGGTAGTAGACATGGACCTGGAAAAATTCTTTGACAAGGTAAACCATGACAGACTCATGAGTACACTGGCGAAAAGAATCGATGATAAACCATTATTAAAACTTATCCGTAAATACCTACAAGCTGGTGTCATGATAAATGGAGTCGTTTCAAGTACAGACGAAGGAACGCCACAAGGCGGACCTTTAAGTCCGCTTCTTTCTAATATTGTGCTAGATGAATTAGACAAAGAACTAGAGGAGAGAGGACATAAATTTGTTCGTTACGCTGATGACTGCAATATTTACACTAATTCCAAGCGTGCAGGAAAACGAACGATGGCAAACATTCAACGGTTTATAGAGGGAAAACTTCGACTGAAAGTGAATGAAAAGAAATCGGCAATAGACCGTCCATGGAAACGAAAGTTTCTAGGGTTTAGTGTTACATCTTCAAAAGATCCAAAAGTTCGAGTCGCAAAAGAAAGTCTAAAGCGAATGAAAAGAAAAGTACGAGAAATCACTTCAAGAAAGATGCCATATCCTATGGAATATCGAATAGAGAAGTTGAACCAATATTTAATAGGATGGTGCGGATATTTTGCATTGGCTGATACGAAAACAGTTTTTGCCGAAATAGATGGTTGGATTCGCAGAAGACTTCGTATGTGCTTATGGAAAGACTGGAAGAAACCAAAGACAAAGATACGAAACTTTATTAGATTAGGCGTTCCAGACTGGAAAGCTTATGAATGGGGAAATAGTCGAAAAGGTTACTGGCGTATTTCAAACAGCCCTGTATTACACAAAACCCTCGATAACTCTTATTGGAGTAACCGAGGGCTTAAAAGTCTACAAACTCGTTATGAAACCTTGCGTCATATATCTTAGTTGAACCGCCGTATACGGAACCGTACGTACGGTGGTGTGAGAGGTCGGAGGTTAATCACCTCCTCCTACTCGATTA
>NZ_JBALNX010000062.1:24456-54624 GCF_036962035.1 Bacillus sp. JJ1773 | reverse complement strand
ATACATATCTTAACTCTTTTTTTTCTTTTTTTAAAGACCTAAAATTTGAACAATATTTGACAGTAATAAAAATATGAACTGAAGAAATGTTTTACTCATCATTTTTTACTGTTCAAATCAGCTTTATCTTATTAAATCCTACTGACAGCGCCTTTGGGAAAGTATGACATTTGTGTGAAAAGATTAGAATACAATTGCATTCTTATGCAAACAAAATATAATTAAAGTATAAAATTTGTGAAAACATTCACAAACTAAAATAAGAAGAGGTGTAAGAAAATGGCAAAAATTTTAGTGGCAGGCGAAATTCCAGAAAAAGGATTGGAAATATTGTCAAAGGATCATGAAGTTGAAGTATTTGAAGGAGAAAAATTAATTTCCGAGGAAGAATTGAAGAAACGTATAAAAGATAAGGACGCCCTATTAAGTTTATTATCAACACCTGTAAGCCAAGAAATGATCGATGAGGCACCCAAATTAAAGATTATCGCAAACTATGGCGCTGGGTTTAATAATATAGATTTTGAATATGCGGCTTCCAAAGGAATTCCAATAACGAATACGCCCATTGCTTCAACAGCAGCAACAGCTGACTTAACGATTGCCCTTTTATTAGCGGCAGCAAGAAGGGTAGCCGAAGGTGATGAGGTGTGCCGAACCGTCGGGTTTAATGGCTGGGCGCCTACATACTTCCGCGGTCGAGAAGTTACTGGGAAAACAATTGGAATAATCGGTTTTGGTCAAATTGGTCAGGCGGTAGCCAAACGGGCAGCTGCCTTTGATATGAAAGTATTATACAGTAATATAAGACAGCAAACTCCAGAAGTCGAAAAAGCATTAAATGCTACTTATGTTACATTTGATGAATTAGTTGTCAAATCTGACTTTATCACAATCAATTGTTCATACAATACATGCAATAGACATATGTTCAGTACGAGACAATTTGAAATGATGAAGCCAACAGCCTATTTAATTAATTGTGCACATGGTCCAATTGTTGAAGAAGCAGCTCTTATTAATGCCTTAGAAAATAATATGATAGAAGGGGCTGCGCTAGATGTATTTGAGTTTGAGCCTGAGATTGGTGAGCGCTTAAAGAAACTGAAAAATGTTGTCCTAACCCCACACATTGGAAATGCAACCTTTGAAGCACGTGATAAAATGGCTGAGATGGCTGCCGGGAATATTGTGAAAGTATTAAATGGCGAAGAACCGAATTATGTTATTAATGGAGTTACTAAAGTAAAAGAACTTGTATAATACTTTTCACAGAGGGATTTACATATGTTCTTAAATGCACACGAGATGGTATGTGATCTCGTGTGCATTTTGTTTTTTGATGAACAACTATTTAAAAGTATTCTTAAAACTATACTGAAATATTAATTTTAGTCATTGTGCAAAACATACAACCTTTTGTCTTAAGTGAATATAACCGGAGGGTTCCTTATACAAAGTAAATAATAAATAATAATTCTTTTGTTTAATAAACATAAAGAAGTTTGTTGAAAATCAATTTATAATAATAGTCATGACAGATTAAATAATAAACCTGTAAAAACATTTTTGTTCAATATTGAACAAAAACCTTTTGCATTTTTTTAAGCAGGTACGCTAAACATAAGTTTAGCAGAAGATGAACTTGAACGAAAGCGAGGTTCCGATGATTGGAACTATTTAAGGAGGAGATTCTGTTGAATCACTTTAATAGAGAGCAAGTAAAAGCTTCTGGTTATAGTGAAGACGTTTTACCAACAAAGGAAGAAGAAAGAAAATGGGGCATAGGAAACTTTTTTACCATTTGGATGGGCTCTGTTCATAACATTCCAAACTATATTGCTATTGGTGGCCTTTTTGCATTAGGCTTGTCAGTTAGCCAAGTTTTTTTAGCCATCATGGTTGCTTCCATTATTATTGCTGCAGTGCTAGTTCTAAATGGTCATGCTGGATCAAAGTACGGCTTGCCATTTGCAATGTTATTGCGCTTATCATATGGAAATAAAGGTGCAATGATTCCAGGAGTATTAAGAGGAGTGATAGCTGCAATCATGTGGTTCGGATTTCAAACGTACGCAGGTAGCCAGGCATTATCGATCTTAATTGGAAAACTTTGGCCTACATATTTAACATTAGGTGGAGATTGGAACTTATTAGGTTTATCATTGCCAGCTTTGATTTCATTTTTACTATTCTGGTTATTCAATGTGGCATTAATATACGGAGGAATAGGGTTTTTAGGAAAATTCGCAAAAATCCTTTCACCCCTTGTTTACATCGTTTTTATTGGAATGGCCATTTGGGCTATTAACTTAGCCGGCGGGATTGGACCTATACTAGCTTATACTGGATCGGGATTTCACGGAAATAAACTGATTATCTTTTTCGCGGCTGTAACAGCAGTAATTGCAGCATGGGCAGCACCGATTGTAAACGTTTCAGATTTCACAAGGATGGCTCGCTCAACGAAGGAACAAGCAATTGGACAAACAGTCGGGCTCGTTGTAGCGTACTTATTATTTGCAGTGGCGAGCATCGCAATTATTGTCGGATCTGAAATTGCTTTCGGAACTCCGATCTGGAACGTACTTGATGTTGTTGCTCGTTTTGAAGGAACGTTTGCAATCGCTATTTCAGTTCTTACTTTATGCTTAACGACTTTATCAGTAAACGTAACAGGTAATATTGTTCCAGCTGGTTACCAATTAGCATCTTTATTTCCAAAAAAACTGACTTTCAAAACGGGTGCCATGATTGCAGCTGTCATCGGAATTCTAGTTATGCCGTGGAAGCTTATGGAAAATGCAACAAGTATTTTTACCTTTTTAAATATTATTGCCGGAATATTAGCTCCAGTAACAGGGGTCATGTTAGCTCAGTATTTTGTCATATCCAAAACGAATATTGACTTGAACGAATTATATGCAAAAAACGGCCAATACAATTATAGAAATGGGTTTAATATAAATGCCATCGTAACAACGATTATAGCAGGTGTTATTTGTTTGATTGGGAATTTCATACCATTTCTAAAGCCGCTTTACGATATTTCTTGGTTTATCGGAATTATATCAGCGTTTATTATTTATACATTGCTAGAATGGCCCCATGCTAAAGGGACTTTGTTTGAAAAAACGCCAAAATTAAATGAAGGTAACAGATAAATTAAGGATCATATTCAAAATTAGTGCAAGCTTTATGAGATGAAATAACTTTTAGTTATTCCATATAACTTTTTGAAAATTGAAAGGGGAATTATGATGACTTTTGATGTAGTAATTAAAAATGGGAATGTTGTTTTACGTGATGGAGTTTACAAAGTTGATATCGGAATTAAAGATGAAAAAATCTCTTGCATTGCACAACAAATTACTGATGATGCAAAAGAAGTTATCGATGCAAGTGGACAATATGTTATGCCAGGAATGATTGATACACATGTTCATATTAGTGAACCTGGTCGTACTGAATGGGAAGGATTTGAAACAGGATCAAAATCATTAGCGGCTGGCGGTACAACAAGCTATGTTGAAATGCCGCTTAATGCTCTTCCAGCAACAATCAATAAAGAAGCTTTAGATCTTAAGCTTGAAGCAGCTATTGATCAAAACTATGTTGATTACGCTTTTTATGGAGGACTTGTACCAGAAAATCTGGACAAGCTGAAAGAATTAGCGGATGCGGGTGTCCTTGCATTTAAATGCTTCTTATCTGATATCACTAGTGATGTGCCAGGTGATTTCACAAATGTGGATGATTACACATTATATAAAGGTATGCAAAAATTAGCGGAATTAGATCAGCTGCTATGCATTCACGCGGAAAATCCATCGGTTACATCTGGTCTTGCTAAAGAATTTGCGAGAGAAGGCAAAAACTCTGGAGTAGAATATGCGGAATCACGCCCTGTTTTTACAGAAGTGGACGCTGTTCAACGTGCGATCCTTTTCGCTAAAGAAACTGGTTGTAAATTGCATTTAGTTCACATTAGTACGTCAGAGGCTGTTCAAGCTATTTTAAAAGCTCGTGAAGAAGGTGTAGATGTAACAGTTGAATCTTGCCCGCACTACTTTGCCTTTACTGCTGAACAAGTTGATGAAATTGGTCCTAGAGCAAAATGTCAGCCTCCAATCAGAAAAGCAGAAGATCAAGCGAAATTATGGGATGAGCTTCTTAACGGGAATATCGACTGGCTCACATCTGACCATTCTCCTTGTACTGAGGACTTAAAACAAGGAAATCTCTGGGAAGCATGGGGTGGTATTAGCGGAGCACAAAATAATGTTGATCTTATGTTTGATTTAGCTGTTAAACAACGCTGCTTACCAGTTCATAAGTTTGTTGAATTAATCGCAACAAATCCGGCAGAACGCTTTAATATTACACATAAAGGTGAAATTGCCGTTTCAAAAGATGCTGATATTATTTTAGTTGACCCTAACCAATCCTATGTTGTAAAAAGAGAAGACCTGTATTATAAAAACAAACATAGTGCATATGAAGGCAGAAAAATTGATTGCCGTGTAACAAAAACAATTGTCCGCGGAAATATCGTGTTCGATTTAGAAAAGGGAATTGTCGGAAGCCCTATCGGAAAACTTATTTCAGTAAAATAATTCTTTATAGTCCTATATATAGATACCCTTTGCTATTGTCGGCGATCGACAATGGCAAAGGGTTAAAAAAATGTTGGGGAGAGGGAAATATGGCAACTTATGATTTAATTATCAAAAACGGTACAATTGTAACTGCGGAATCAGTCGTTCAAGGTGATGTCGCGATCAAGGATGGAAAAATTCAAGAAGTATCTATTGGTAAATCTATTGAAGCAGCTGCAGAAAAAGAAATTAACGCAGAAGGATTACATATTCTTCCTGGATTAATTGATACGCATGTTCATTTTAATGAGCCAGG
This sequence comes from Bacillus sp. JJ1773, assembly GCF_036962035.1. Lineage (NCBI taxonomy): Bacteria > Bacillati > Bacillota > Bacilli > Caryophanales > Bacillaceae > Bacillus > Bacillus sp. JJ1773. The sequence goes on along the minus strand of NZ_JBALNX010000062.1, from coordinate 49,710 downwards.
AAGAACGGAATGGGAAGGTCTTGAAACGGGAAGCAGAAGTTTAGCTGCTGGCGGGGCAACATCTTTCTTTGATATGCCATTAAACAGCACGCCTCCAACGATCAATAAAGCAAATTTAGATTTAAAAAAAGCTTGTGCTGATGAGAAATCTATCGTAAATCCATATTACTGGGGCGGACTCGTACCAGAAAATATTGCTGACCTTAAAGAGCTTCACGAAAATGGTGTTATTGGCTTTAAAGCCTTTATGTCACCAAGCGGAATTGCGGATTTCAACCATGTTGACGATGAAACCATTTTCAAAGGTATGAAGAAGATTGCATCTTTCGGTTCTTTATTGGCAGTTCACGCTGAAAGCACAGTTATTTGTGATCAGTTAGCAAAAGAAAAGCAAAGTGAAGGCAAAACGTCAGCAAGGGATTTTGTTGAATCAAGGCCGATTATTTCTGAAATTGAAGCAGTTAGAAGAATTATCTCTTATGCTGAAGCAACTGGCTGTAAGCTGCATGTTGTTCATGCAAGCAGCCGAAAAGTAGTGGAAGTTATTACAGAAGCAAAACAAAGAGGCGTAGATATTACGGTCGAAACTTGCCCGCACTATCTTGCTTTAACTGTAAAAGATTTAGAAGAAAAAGGCGGATTAGCAAAATGCTGCCCTCCATTGCGTGATGAAGAAGAAGTCGAAGATCTATGGGCTGCTGTAGCGAATGGTGAAATTAACGTCATCGCTTCTGACCACTCACCAGCACCTGCATCTATGAAAACAATTACAGACAACTATTTCGAAGGCTGGGGCGGTATCTCTGGTGCTCAATCAACATTAAATATTATGTTGACTGAAGGGCATTTCAAACGCAATCTGCCTTTAGAAAAAATTGTTGAATTGACAGCGACAAACCCAGCGGAACTATTCGGTCTTTCAAGTAAAGGAAAAATTGAAGCTGGATACGATGCAGACTTAGCCATTATCAACTTAAACGAAACCTTTGAATTAAAAAAAGAGGACTTATTCTACCGTCATCAACATTCACCTTATGTTGGCATGACATTTAAAGGAAAAGTCAAAACAACAATTGTCAATGGTGAAGTTGTTTTTGAAAATGGAAAAATCACGGAGAACGTAAAAACAAAAGCTAATGCATAAGCAATAAAACAAAAAACCAAAGCCCTAAAAATCAGGGCTTTGGTTTTTTGTTTATAAATTATTGTTCATGTTCATTAAGAATGGTTCCGATAATTAACGCAACGCGAATTCGCAGTGAATCTTGAGGGTCGCGAAAAGAACAATTAAGCATTTCTTCCGTTTTCTCAATTCGATACTTAACTGTATTTCTATGGATAAACAATCTTCTAGACGTCTCGGAAATTTCACATTGGGAATCAAGGAAAACTTGTATCGTTTTAACTAATTCCTGATCTTCTTTTGTCTTAGGATAGGCAAGCGACTTTAAGGTATTTTCGTAAAGAGCTCTTAGATCTTTTTTCGGAATAACATTAAGTAATTCTTCAAGTTCTTTCGTCTTATAGAAGTTGATGAATCCTTGCCTATTCATTTCATAGCCGTTCATGATTGCTTCTACAGATTCGAAATAAGCAGTTGGTATATCTTTGAGTGAATGAACTGCATTGCTAACCCCGAAAGAAATTGAATAGTCACCCTGCAAACTGTTTTGACAGCTTGCGATAAATTCTGTTACATTATTTAAATCTGTTTCACTAAAATTGGAGAATTGCATAATCATGACAAAGTATTTTTCCTTCGAAAATAAAATGGCATCCATTTTACTGTGAATGATTTCATCTTCGAGCTGATCATAAATACTATTATATAACTCCCCAGCCTTTTTTTCATATAATTGCAAAGCTTGATAATTTTGACCTTGTGGATCAATGGAGCAGATTATACAAATATTATCCATGTTCTCTTTCAGCCCATAATAATTTGCCCTGCTTAAAATCTCTTCATCGGAGTGGATTCTCATTTCAATAAGATCATCAAAGAAATTATTTTTTAATATTCTTGAATTTTCTTCAATTGCCTGTTCTTTTATAATCGTAAAGGAAATAACATTGCCGGCCTGTTCGATTGCCATTTGTGAAGAAGGATAAGGCAAAGTTAAAGAATCAATTATAACGAGCATGCTAGGGTATTGCCTCTTTGTTTGTACAGGAAAGGTAGAAATGGATTGATGCTCTCTTGATGGAATGACAAATGTGGCTCCTTCTCTAGCAGCAGCTAAATCTTCTTTTACCTTTTGAATAATTTCCTGTTCAACAATTTTCATTGAATCCATTCGGAAATCATGACTATGGGCGATTTTTTCTCCTCGATGATTCAATAATAGGGTCGGCCGTGTAAGAAAATGACCTAATTGTTCGATTAGCGCAGTCAAACTATATCCTTTTATCAGCATATCAGAGAACTCTTTTTGAACATGAAGGGCATAATAAAGCTGTTCGGTTTCAGAATCATTTAAATAATTCAAAATATGACGGGAAACTTCCCCTAAAGTATGCTTTGTAGGAAGATCGATAATGGGAAAAGCTAAGTCATCAGCAAGTAATTTAATTTCTGTTGGCAATTCCTTTAAGAATCGGTTAATTTTGATGACTATGCCAGAACAATTTAATTCGTGCATTTGTTTAATCAATGCAGAAAATTGTTGAATATCACCACTGAAAGCATAACCAGTTGTTAGAAGCAGATGATTACTATCTAAAAATTGGATGATATCAGGTGTATCTGATATATTAACAAATTGAACATTCCGTGTGAGTCCTCTGTGACCTGCCAGGACAACACTTTCTTTCATGCCTTCTAATATAAATAAATCATTCATTGTTTTCATGTTTTATCCCTCATTTAAAAGCTTCGCAAATGTCATTTTACGTTAAATGTTAACAAAATGCAAATGATTTTTTGGTTATTGTGAACAATGACATCTAACTTGTTTATCGTTTACACTATTAAGTAATAGAGATTATGGAACAATTTTTAAGAAAGCTCCTGTCATGTTAAAGCATATATTATAGTTTTGAGGTGAATTGGTTGATTTATTCAACAGGAACGAATAAATATGATAAACATCTGTGGAATGCATATGCTTTAAGTGATGAAATTCATCAAATTGTTAGTAACAATCCTAAAGGTTGTGTCCACAGTATATTTAACAATAGCTTCAACTTAAACTTCGGTCATCATCTTGTCCATGTTGGTGGACAGGAAAATGGCATGGCTCCATTTGGGATCGCATTAGAACAGGAACATGTACAACTGCTTACTCGACAAATTAGAGTAAACCAAACTGTTCATTGGGATAAGTTATCAAATAGATTTGTTTTCACGGATGGAATAATTCTTGCGTTAGAACAAGCAGAATTGATGAATCATGCAATCAAATCAAAAATGTACAATTTGAATAACTTAAAAAGTAATGTCCAAGTGGTTGCTAAAAGGCTTTTGCAAAATGATTGGCAAATAGGACTAGTAGAAACGCAAGAAGATCAAGCAGCGATAATAAATTATTTAATAAATTCCGATTCTGCAAATACAAAAGAGGATTCAGTCATAATCCAACAATTAGATATGTTGCGGAAACTTGCGAGGGGTCATGATTCAATAAACTCTAAAACAGTATTTGATTATTGGATTGGAAGGGGCCTTGGCCTTACACCAAGCGGTGATGATATTATAACTGGGATTTGTGCAATTCTTTCTTCATTTGAGGGAACAAACAAAGCCTTTCTTGAGCAACTGAAAAAATATTTATTGGAAGATGGCAGGAACCGGACAACACATGTTGCCTTTGAATATCTTATATACGCAGTTGAAAGGAAATTTCATTCACATCTTATTAAGATGTGTGAAGTAATGGATCAATCACAAGGACCTAATATATCGTTAGCTCTTGAAGAAATGAAACAAATAGGACATACTTCTGGAGCAGATACGTTAGCAGGTATTTTGTTAGGTATTAAAGCTGCAGTCAATTAAGAATTATTTATTACTATTAGGGAAGGTGATCGTTATTAAGGAGTTATTAAAATCAAGTAACTGGATTTCGGGCTTACAGTGGCTCTTTTTTATTTTCACAAACATTGTGGTTATACCGATTACAGTTGGTGCTGCTTTTGACCTTTCTCCAAGTAAAATTGTGAATTTGTTGCAGCTTTCCTTTATAGTGACTGGCTTAGCTTGTATCGTGCAAGCATTCCTTGGTCATAGACGCGCAATTATGGAAGGACAATCAGGACTTTGGTGGGGAGTGATCCTAACTCTTTGTACGACTGCCTCAGCACAAGGTATGTCGTTGTCTGTCCTTGGGGGTAGCTTGACAGTTGGAATTATTATATCTGCAATTTTGACATTTATTATTGGTGTAACTGGCATAGGGCCACACCTGGCTAAGCTATTTAACCCTGCAGCAATGGGTGTGTTTATGTTTTTATTTGGATGCCAATTGATTAGCATTTTTTTGAAAGGTATGCTTGGTATTCCGTTTGGTAATCAGGCACAAGGTGCACACATTGATCTATCTATTTCCTTATTATCAATCATTACGGCAATTATCGTTATTATCATAAGTGTTAAAGCACCGCCAAGTATTCGACGTTATGGCTTACTGATTGGTATCATAATTGGTTGGATTGCATATTCACTTATTTTTAATACTCAAAATTCGGTTAGTCAAGTATCGTCATTTAGCTTGGAGTTATTTCCATTAGGGAAACCGGCTTGGGATGTAGGGGTTATTATTACAACAGTGTTAGCTGGTTTACTAAACTCGGCAAATACATTTGGATCGTTAAAGGGAACTGAGGGAATGTACAATGTACAGACTACGAAGTCGGAATACAGAGCGTCCTTTATAATTACAAGTATTTTTTCGGCTATTGCTGGTTTATTTGGTCTTGTCCCTTATTCACCTTATGTTTCGTCAATCGGCTTTCTTAGTCAAACAGGTATTTTAAAAAGACTTCCATTTGTTCTCGGTGGAATTATGTTTTTAGTCATGGGTCTAATCCCGCCGATTGGCCATTTCTTCTCTCAATTGCCACTGAGTGTGGGAAGCGCAGCATTGTTTGTCTCATATTTGTTACTCCTGAATTCGTCAATGAATTTTTTCAAGCAGGTCGAATTTAAAACGAACAATGCATATCGTTCAGCGATTCCGTTGTTCGTAGGAATCGTGATTATGACATTACCTGTGTCTTATTTTGAAACAATTCCGAGTGTAGTTCGCCCTTTACTTAGCAGTGGATTACTAACGGGAATAATTCTTGCCCTTCTTTTAGAAAACCTAGTAAATTGGGAACGTGCTAGTGTAACAGAAGATAGTAAACAAAAAAAGGAAAAAACAGCTTTGGATATAGAGTTAGAAAAAACCCAAACGGTGCGTAATGGATGACGAAAACGATAAATAAATGACAAAAGGGCTAAAGAGGTTTCTCTCTTGCCCTTTTTACTTATTTAAATATTTTAAAATGTTTTACGCCATTTAATTACTGTATAGTTAAAGAGGCGTATTTTGCAGTATTAATCTATCGAAAGGACAAATACTGATGGAATTTAAGGAATTTAAAGTAGCAGATTTATTAAATATTGAGTCCATGAAAGACGCAGTTGTCTTAGGGGGACACCGTTATTTGATCAATGATATTAAGGGCATCACGATCATGGAAGGGCCTGATATTGTTGACTGGATCAAGGGTGGGGAAGTAATCTTAACTAGCCTTTATTCCATACGTTCTTTAGGTGAAAGAGAACAAAAGGAATTCATCGTGAGGTTGGTGGAGAAAGAAGTAAGTGCCCTTGTCGTTAAAATAGTGGAAACGGAAATTTCTGAACCACTAATCCGACACAGCGAGAAACTGGGTTTACCAATCATTCAGCTCCCGAAGGAAATTCCATTTGTTGATGTCATGTATCCTGTAATGGATGAACTCTTTAATAAACAAGTAACAAAGTTAAATTATTATCAAGAAATTCATGATCGCTTTACAGCATTGTCACTCGCTGATAAAGGGCCAGAAAAAATCATCGATACTTTAGAGAAGTTAATCGGTAACCCAGTTGCCCTGTTTGACCGGAATTTTCATTGTATTGTTTCAACGGCTCCTTGTCTATCATCATTTCAAATTATTGAAAAGGTTCACTTCTATGAACAGACTGCAGGAATAAAGTTCCCGCACTATCGGCAAATTGTGAAGTATCCACAATTAGATAACGTAATGGGTCATCAAATTGTCGTTCCGATTGAGACTCTAAATCATGTAAAAACGTACTTGTTAATTGGAGAGATGAATAAATCATTACAAGAACTTGATTTAATTGCAGTTGAAAATGCTGCAACTTCTTTATCCCTTGAGTTAGTCAAACAATTTGCGGTAGCTGAGGTTGAAAAGAAGTTTAAAAACGATTTAATTGATGAGCTTATTAGCGGGAAAATCCATTCACTTCAATCAATCCACCAGAAAGCGAATGTAATCGGCTGGGATTTTGAAGGCTCGTTTGTGGCCGTTGTATTCAAAATAAATCAGCTTAAAGAGTTTGGAAATAAGCAGGTGGTTTCCGATCGGAATCATGCATTGGTGTATGAGACTGTTCATCATTACTTACCGAAAGGGATTATTACGAGCAAAAGTAATTTAGTCATCGTTCTTTGGAAGGTCAAGAAGAATAATAAAAATGATCCTGCTTGGATGAAAGATATAAAGAACACATCCAGAAGCATTCAAGAGTTTATTAAAAAACAAGTAAAAGACATTTCCCTTCAAGTGGGCATCGGGAACGTAGCGAAGGGAGTGATTGACATTCCTGAAAGTTACAAGGAAGCACGCGATGCATTAGAACTAGGTGAAAGGATAGATGGCAAGGAATCGATTACAGCCTTTTCTGAATTAGGGATTTTTCGCCTGTTATGTCATTTTAAAGACCCGTTAGAGTTGAGCCAGTTTATTCCTCAATCGCTTAAGGTATTGTTAAATTACCACCAAGAAAATCAAGCGGATCTCCTAAAAACTCTGCAGGTTTTTTTGGAATGTCAACAAAATGCTGCTAAGGCCGCTAAAGTTCTCTATATCCATTACAAAACGGTTGTTTATCGTTTGGACAGAATAAAAGAGATTACTGGCATGGATTTTAAAGATGCGGAGGAAATGTTATCTGTTCAAGTTGGGTTAAAGATTGTAGATCTTCTTCAACGTGAAAATTAGGAATATTAAATTAGGAGCCGCCCAATTGATAATTGGATATTTTTTCAAGGTAAAGACTTAGCTATTTTAATGTTTTTGTAATGTAACCCTTTACAATTTTATTCGCCTGTAATGGCTTTTCCCTTATAGTAGTGGTGAGGTTAAGAAACTCACTGATTAGGTGTGGAAGTTCAAGAAAATAACCTAAAAAAGGGAAATGATATTATGGTGGAAACTCTTCCGATCCTACTAGAATTCTTATTGAACTTTAAAAATTTACTTGCCCCCAGTGCCCAATGGCTAGTGGATTTCGCCTTTCTCCCTGGCATAATTCAACATAGAGTTATTTTCCTACTTTGTATTTTATTTATGTCGAGTGAAATGATTGTGGCTGTACGGCGCTAGTCGGAAGCAATGAGTTTTCCGTTTTCCATGTTATAACGTACTAAAAACAGTTATTATGAATCTAATGGTATCTGTTCAAGCTTATATTCTGATAAGCCGGTCAGATGCCTTTATTATAGAGAAGAGCAACAAGATGAGAAAAAGCTCGCTCATTAAAGAAAGAACTTATTAGTTTGCTGTGTAAGAGTGTCAGAGTATATAGACACTCTATTTCTTGTGTCCGTGTTTTATCCGATTAGGATAAATTAGTTAATAAAACTTTATCCAATTATCCTAAAGACTATAGATGTATAATCTTATACCATTAAATCTGGGTCTTTAAGAATAAAAACCTTTCTCAAAAACTTATAAATGTTAAATGTAAGCAGTTGCATAGGAAGTTGTTACATAACAAAGAATACTATATGTCATTCTTCAAATGAACTGCAAATAGTAATCTGCTTACTTCATGAAGTTAAATTTAACGCTCTATATTAGCATAATCCAAGTTCCAAGAATTAAACAGAAAGGATGAACATAATGGCTGAAGAAACAAAAGGAAAGTCAATGAACTTTGGCGAACTGCCAGAAGAAGCTGCTTCTAAACTTGATTGGCTAGCAGGCTTCGGCGAAGACCCTAAAGGGGGAGTATCACGTCTCCTTTATTCAAAAGCCTGGGTTGAAGGCCAAAAAGCTTTAAAAGATTGGATGGAAGAAATCGGTCTTGAAGCTAAATTTGATGAAATTGGCAATTTGTTTGGAACGCTTAAAGGGAAAAATGTGAACGAGACAGTACTAACTGGCTCCCATGTTGATACAGTAAAAAATGGCGGTAAATATGATGGTGCATACGGGATTATTGCCGGTATCCTCGCATTAAAATATTTAAAAGAAACATACGGCGAACCTCTCCGCAACATTGAAGTTGTTTCAATGGCGGAAGAAGAAGGAAGCCGTTTCCCTTATGCATTCTGGGGCTCAAAAAACATTGTAGGATTAGCAAAACGTGAAGATGTTGAAACCATTAAGGATTTTGAAGGTATTCCGTTTGTGGAAGCGATGAAAAATGCTGGTTTTGGCTTCAGGGATGAATCAAAAGGGATGCGAGATGACTTAAAAGCATTTGTTGAAGTGCATGTTGAGCAAGGGAACGTATTAGAAAATGAAAAGATCCCTGTAGGTGTAGTAAATAACATCGTTGGTCAAAGACGCTATACAGTAGAAATTACTGGAGAAGCTAATCATGCGGGTACAACGCCAATGGGCTACCGCAAAGATGCGATGTATGCTGCAAGCCAGATGGTTTATGAAATCATTTCTATGGCTAGAGAAGAGGGAGATCCACTTGTAACAACTGTGGGTAAAATCGAAGCTCAGCCTAATATTGTTAACGTAGTTCCTGGTAAAGCAATCTTCACAATTGATGTACGTCATACTGAAAAAGAGGCAATTGTTTCTTTCACTGAAAAAATGACCGCACGCATGGAAGCAATTTCTAAAGAGCATGGTGTTGAAATAAACATCGATCTTTGGATGGATGCTGATCCTGTTCCTATGGACCAGAAGGTTGTTGAATTAATTGAAAAACAATGCAAAGAAAATGGTTTGACTTACAAACTAATGCACAGTGGGGCTGGACATGATTCACAAATTTTTGCTCCAGCTGTTCCAACAGCTATGCTATTTGTTCCTAGCTTAAAGGGAATTAGCCATAATCCAGCTGAGTTTACTGAGCCATCAGACTTGGCTGAAGGTATTAAAGCACTGATTGGTGCCCTTTATGAATTAGGTTATAAAGAATAATTGATGTTATTTTCAGCTTCATATAATTAGGTTTATTACCTTTTATAATAAAAAAATCTTTAATAAAGAGGAGAATGTATCGATGGGTTATCCAAAAGATTTGCTTTCAAGTAGATCCATTATCAAACATGGTTTATATGCTTTAATCGCACCAGAAGGTCTTGTAAATAATGTTATTCCTGGATTTGAAAATTGCACAATGTCGATTTTAGGATCTCCACAATTAGGTGCAACCTTTGTTGATTACATCGTTACAATGCATGAAGGCGGAAAGAATAGCCAAGGCTACTGCGGACAATCAGATGTTGAATGCTTCGTTTACGTTTTAGGCGGAAAAGTAAAAGCAAAAGCTGACGACCAAGAATTTGTTCTAGAGGAAAGCGGCTATTTATACTGCCCACCAGGCGTTACTATGTACTTAGAAAACATGGAAGCTGGCGATTCTCGTCTATTCCTTTATAAACAAAAACACAAGCCACTAGAAGGCCGTAAGCCATGGGTTGTTTCTGGTCATTCAAATGATATTGAATACAGAGACTACGATGATATGCACAATGTTCATATTAAAGATTTATTACCAATGGATATTGATTTTGATATGAACTTCCACATTTTATCTTTCGACCCAGCGGCAAGCCATCCATTTATTGAAACACATTATCAACAACACGGTGCATACTTACTTTCTGGTGAAGGTATGTATAACCTTGATAATGAATGGATTCCAGTTAAAAAAGGCGATTACATTTTCATGGGACCATATGTCCATCAGGCAGCTTATGCTGTTGGAAGAGAACCTTTAACATATGTTTATTCTAAAGATTGTAATCGGGATCCGGAATTATAATAATCCCAACAAAGAGGTGTCACCATGAGATTAAAAAGAGAGGACTTAAAAAGTCTTATCAAAACAAAGCTGCATAAGGCTGGTCTTAAAGAGGATCATGCTGAAACAGCAGCTGAAGTACTCGTATTTGCAGACGAAAGAGGGATTCATTCCCACGGTGCAATGCGTGTAGAATATTATGCTGAAAGAATTGCTAAAGGCGGAATTAATACTAACCCTGACTTTAGATTTGAAAAGACAGGTCCTTGCTCAGGCGTTTTTCATGCAGATGGCGGAAATGGTCATACAGCTGCCAAATTAGCAATGGATGAAGCCATTAAAATGGCAAAAGAAAACGGTATTGCAATTGTTGGTGTAAGAGATATGTCTCATAGTGGTGCAATTTCTTACTTTACCCATCAAGCTGCACAAGCGAATTTAATTGGGCTTACGGTTTGTCAATCTGATCCGATGGTAGTTCCATTTGGAGGAGCAGAGCCTTATTATGGAACGAACCCAATTGCCTTTGCGGCACCTAGCATGGAAGACGGTAAATTTATTACGTTAGACATGGCAACAACTGTTCAAGCTTGGGGGAAAATTCTCCATGCAAGATCAAAAAATGAGTCAATTCCAGATACTTGGGCAGTTGACAAAAATGGAGAACCAACAACAGATCCATTTAATGTGAATGCATTATTACCAATCTCTGGACCAAAAGGCTATGGTCTAATGATGATGGTAGATGTATTATCAGGTATTCTACTTGGTCTTCCATTTGGTAATAAAGTATCTTCTATGTACGAAGATTTAACTGCATACCGTAAATTAGGTCAGCTTCACATTGTTATTAACCCGGAATTCTTTGGCGGAATCGCTGGTTTCAAGAAAGATATTTCGCAAACAATGGATGACTTAAATCAAATCAAACCTGCACCAGGATTTTCAAAGGTTTTATACCCTGGTCAAAATAATGATGTTGTTATTGCGGAATACAAGGAAAATGGCATTGAAATTGTTGATGACATCTATGATTATTTACGTTCTGATGTGATCCATAACAATCAATACGATCACAAAGACCCGTTTGCTAAGTAATTTTTCCAAAAGGAAAATAGGTAAGGACGAATTCATAGGGGTGAGAGGGAATGAGATTATCAAAAGAGCAATTGCACGATTTAATTGCTACAAAGCTTCATAAGGCCGGATTAACTGAAGATCATGCTTCAGGAGTTGCAGATGTACTTGTTCATGCAGATGCTAGAGGAGTACACTCTCACGGAGCAATGAGGGTGGAATATTATGCTGAAAGAATTGCAAAAGGCGGATTAAATAATAATCCGGAATTCAAGCTTGAAAAGACGGGTCCATGTACAGCGATTTTCCACGGAGATAATGGAGTAGGCCATGTTGCAGCAAAACTTGCAATGGATGAAGCGATTAAAATGGCAAAGGAAAATGGAATTGCTGTAGTAGGCGTTAGCAGAATCGGCCATAGCGGTGCACTTTCATACTTTGTTCAACAAGCTGCAGATGAAAATCTAGTTGGAATCTCAGTTTGTCAATCCGATCCGATGGTCGTTCCTTTTGGCGGATCAGAGCCTTATTATGGTACGAACCCAATTGCATTTGCTGCTCCAGGCAAGGACGGAGAACACATTACTTTTGATATGGCGACAACTGTTCAGGCTTGGGGAAAAATTCTTCATGCAAGATCGAAAAATGAATCTATTCCTGATACATGGGCTGTTGACAGCAATGGAGAACCGACAACTGATCCATTTAAAGTAAATGCGTTAGTTCCGATTGCAGGGCCAAAGGGATACGGGCTCATGATGATGGTTGATGTTTTATCAGGTATCTTACTTGGCCTTCCGTTTGGAAACAAAGTTTCTTCCATGTACCATGATCTCACTGAGTATCGCAATCTTGGTCAGCTTCATATTGTCATAAATCCTGAGTTCTTTACAGGAATTAAAGGCTTCCAAGAAGATATAGCAACAACAATGAAAGACCTCAATAATATCAAACCGGCCCCTGGCTTTGATAAAGTTTCTTACCCTGGGCAAAGAAGTGCTGAAAGGGAAAAGAAATATGAAGAGAACGGCATTGAAATTGTTGATCATATTTATGAGTATTTGACTTCAGATGTTGTTCACAACAATGCGTATGACAATAAAAGCCCTTTTGCAAAATAAAAAAGTGTTAGAAAAAAGAAGGGTGGTCTCATCAAGAGTTGCCACCCTTCTACTATGAAAAGGAAATGATTGAATTCAACAACCTTTTCGAAGAGTAAGAAAAATATAAAAAGAGGTGCATGAAAACATGCTTTATACTATCGTAAAACAGAATTCATATCAGGATTCAGTTAACCTAATGCTTCTTACGAATAAAATTTCAACAATGGAAGGCATTAACAAAGTCCAAATTATGATGGGGACTCCTGCTAACAAAGATATTTTCAAGACTGCTGGTCTTTTCACGGATGAGCTTGAAGGTGCAGCATCAAATGATATGTGTATCGTTGTTGACACTGATGCTGAAGAAAAGATTCAAGAAGTTCTTGATGAAGTAGATAACTATTTAAGCAACCAAGCAATCAGCAGCAGCAAGGAAGCTTTTGAAACTGTACGCTCATGGGATAAAGCTACGCAAGCATTACCAGGTGCGAATCTTGCAATCATCTCTACACCAGGTCAATATGCAGCTGAAGAAGCAGAAAAAGCACTTGATAGAGATATGCACGTTTTAATTTTCAGTGACAATGTAACAATTGAAGATGAGCGTCGTATTAAAGAAAAAGCCCATGAAAAAGGTCTTCTTGTTATGGGTCCTGACTGTGGTACTGCAGTTGTTTCTGGTGTTCCGCTTGCATTCGCAAACGTTGTGAAAACAGGAAAAATTGGTGTAATCGGGGCTTCTGGAACAGGTATTCAAGAAGTTATTACAGAAATTGACCGTTTAGGCAGCGGTGTAAGCCATGCAATCGGTACTGGCGGCCGTGACCTCAACGATAAAATTGGTGCGATTACAATGTTAGATGGTATTAAGGCTTTAGCACAGCATAGTCAAACAGAAGTAATCACATTAATTTCAAAACCACCTGCAAAAGAAGTTCGTGATGAAGTTGTTCAATTACTTCAAAGCATTTCTAAGCCAGTTGTTGCAATTTTCCTTGGTGAAAAGCCACATAACCATGAAGGAAATGTTTATTATGCAAACACACTTGAAGAAACAGCAGCTATCGCTGTAGACCTTGCAAAAGGTAATGCAATCAAGCCAAATTACAATGAGCTACAAGCTGAAGTACCTGCAGTGAACTTAAAGCCTGAACAAAAAACAATTAAAGGTTTATATTCTGGCGGTACGCTAGGATACGAAGCAGCTACACTTATCAGCAGAGGACTTAACCTTGGAACAACAGATCATCATGAAGACGGTTACCTGTTAAATGCTAATGGATTTGAAGTAATTGACCTTGGTGATGATATTTATACACAAGGTAAACCGCATCCAATGATTGATCCTGATACAAGAATTCAATTCTTCCAAAAAGCAGCACAAGATGAATCAACAGCAATTATTTTATTTGATGTTGTACTTGGATATGGTTCTCATGAAGATATGGCGGGCGCACTTATCCCTGGCATCCAAAAAATTCAAAACGCTGCTAAAGAAAATGGCAGAAACATTTACTTTGTTGGAACTGTTTGTGGTACTGATCAAGATCCACAAGACATCGATGAGCAAAAAGCAAAACTAGAACAAGCTGGCGTTATCTTACGTGATAGCAATAACCAATCAGTTTTAACTGCTTTAGCTATGCTTGATATCCAAATTGAAGAAGTACAAAAAGAAGTAGTTCCTGCTAATGAGGCTGCGAACGCTAATATTGCGGTTTCAGAGGAAATCCAAAAATTATTAACTGAAAAACCAAATGTAGTTAACGTTGGATTAAAGAAATTTACAGATGCAATTACTGCAAACGGCGGAAGAGTAGTTCAATTTGACTGGCGTCCAGTTGCTGGAGGAAATCCAAGAATGCGTAAAGTCTTAAGTGTACTTCGCTAATCTAAGAAATAGATTCGAAATTTAGGGAAACCGGTTTACACGACCAATGAATGTTCAGGAGGAAAGCAAAATGTACGGACAATATAAAACAATTGATGAAGCAAACCGAGCGGTTATTGATAAAATTGTATCAGGCGCACCTTTTTTAACAGATGTAGTTCCTGCTAAATCTGTTATTCAAGAATTAAATGGTAAAGCATTACTTCATGCAGGACCACCTATTAAATGGGAAAATATGACAAGTCCAATGCAAGGATCTTGTGTTGGAGCTACATTATTTGAAGGTTGGGCAAAAAATGCTGATGAAGCATTTGAAATGCTTAGAAATGGCGAAATCGAATTCATTCCATGTCACCATGTAAATGCGGTTGGTCCAATGGGTGGAATCACATCTGGAAATATGCCAGTTCTTGTTGTTGAAAATCGTGACGGCAGCAATCAAGCATATTGTACAATGAATGAAGGAATTGGTGCAGTTCTTCGTTTCGGTGCATATTCTGAGGAAGTAATTAACCGTCTTGGATGGTTCAGAGATGTACTAGGACCTGTTATTTCAAAAGCACTTAAAGTAAAAGGCGATGGGTTAAACGTAAACGTAGCGATTGCAAAAGCAATTACGATGGGTGATGAGTTCCATCAACGTAATATTGCTGGTTCACTTATTTTCTTAAAAGACATCGCTCCATACATTTTACAATCAGATGCTAATGAAAAAGATAAACTAGATGTTATTCAATTCTTAGCTGATACAGACCAATTCTTTTTAAATATTGCGATGGCAACAAGTAAAGCAGTTATGGATACAGCAAGACAAATTCAGCATGGTACAGTTGTAACAGCAATGTGCCGTAATGGACATGAGTTCGGAATCCGTATTGCAGGTATGGGTGATCAATGGTTTACAGCACCAGTTAATACACCACAAGGTCTATTCTTTACGGGATATGATCAAGATATGGCTTGCCCTGATATGGGTGACAGTGCGATCACCGAAACATTCGGTGTCGGCGGTATGGCTATGATCGCTGCTCCTGGTGTTACTCGCTTCGTTGGTGCAGGCGGTATGGACGATGCGGTTAACACAAGTAATGATATGATGGAAATTTGTATTGACCACAACCCGAACTACTCAATTCCTACTTGGGATTTCAAAGGCTCTTGCCTTGGCATTGATGCAAGAAAAGTTGTTGAAACTGGAATCGAGCCAGTTATTAACACTGGTATTGCTCATAAAGAAGCTGGAGTTGGCCAAATCGGTGCAGGTACCGTTCGTGCCCCATTAGCATGCTTTGAAAAAGCTATTGATGCATATGCAGTGAAGCTTGGATTAATCGAAGCAGAATAATGAAATCATTTTGGAGAGGGTTAGTTGCTAGCTATATCCTCTCCAAATTTTTTGAAGGGTTTTTTTTGAAAAAAAGCTTGCAATGGAAAATTGAAAACATTCATAATGGGAAAGAGAAATTCGAAAATAAAGGAGTTTTGTCAAATGAGCAAAATTGTTTTAGCCATTGGTGGTAATGCCATTATTAAAGAAGGCCAAAAGGGAACACTTGAAGAGCAGCAACAAAATATTAGTGAAAGTGTTGAGCCTGTTCTTGGTTTAATCGAACAAGGAAACACAGTAGTTATCACTCATGGTAACGGACCACAAGTTGGTAACTCTTTAATTAAAAACCAAATGGCTGAATCAGTAGTGCCAGCTTATCCGCTTGATGTATTAGATGCGGAAACTCAAGGTAACTTAGGATATTTAATCCAGCAAGCATTCAGAAATAAAATGGTAGAACGTAACATTGGAAGACAAGTTGCAACAATCGTTACACAGGCTGTTGTTTCTAAAGAAGATCCAGCATTTGGCAACCCAACGAAGCCGATTGGACCATTCTATACAAAAGAAGAGCTTGACAAAGTTCTTGAAAATGAAAAAATCTCTTACATCGAAGACAGTGGAAGAGGATACAGACGTGTTGTTGCTTCTCCGAAACCAGTAACAATTGTTGAAAAAGATGCAATCCAAGCTTTATTAGATAAAGAAATTACTGTTATTACAGCTGGCGGCGGCGGTATCCCAGTTATTGAAGAAAATGGGATGCTAAAAGGTACAAATGCTGTAATTGATAAAGATTTTGCAAGTGCACTATTAGCAGCAGAAATTAATGCAGATTACTTATTTATCTTAACAGGTGTTGAGCAAGTGGCGATCCATTTCGGAACTCCACAACAACAAAACCTATTTGAAATGACAGTTGAAGAAGCTTTACGTTACATGGATGAAGGCCATTTCCCTAAAGGAAGCATGGGACCAAAAATCGAAGCGGCTATTCTGTTCCTGCAAAAAGGCGGCAAAAACGTAATCATCACTTCAATGGACAAGCTTCAAGATGCTCTTGAAGGCAAAACGGGTACACGTGTAACTCTTTAATAAGAAATAAAAAAGACGGCGTTCGCCGTCTTTTTTTTATATTACTTTACATGAAATTCATTAGGCTTAGGTCCTTTACGCTCATCCCGATTCAAGCTATTAATTGCATCCATTTCAGTAGCTGAAAGCTCGAAATCGAACACATTGAAATTTTCTTCAATGCGGGATGGAGTCACTGATTTAGGAATAACGATCGTGTTATTTTGCAAGTGCCAGCGCAAAACGGTTTGAGCAGCTGTTTTGCCATGTTTCGCTGCGATATTTTTTATCGTCTCATTTTGCAGCACTTCACCGCCTTGATGAAGAGGGCTCCATGCCTCTACAAAAATTTCATACTTTGAGCAGAAGTCTTTTAACACGGTTTGAGCAAAGAACGGATGGCATTCAATTTGATTTAATACGGGCTTTACATCACATTCTTTTAAAATACGGTCAAGATGATCTAATTCAAAATTGCACACGCCAATAGCCTTTACGCGTCCGTCTTGATAAAGTTTTTCTAGCGCTTTATATGTTTCTACATATTGATCAAATTCAGGTGCTGGCCAGTGGATTAAGTATAAGTCAACATAATCAAGGCCAAGTCTTTCTAAGCTTTCTTCATATGCCTGCAATGTACGATCAAAGCCTTGATCACTATTCCAAACCTTTGTCGTTATAAATAGCTCTTCTCGGGGAATAGCCGATTCTTTAATAGCTTTCCCTACTCCATTTTCATTCTTATATATCATGGCAGTATCAATAGATCTGTATCCAACCTCTAATGCTTTAGCAACTGATTCAGTTGCTTGTCCATCTTCCACACGCCATACTCCGAAACCAAGCTGTGGCATTTTTAACCCATTATTTAAAGTAACAAAATTCATCATTCACTGCTCCCATCAAAAAAATATAATATCACATATTAGGATAACAATATGTAATATAAATACACATCCATATTGTAAATGAAATAAATGTTATTTTCCAACATTTGCTTTAGACAGAGATAATGTCGAATCAAAATGCTGAATGTGGAGAGAGGATTATTTCATTATTGAAAATTTACGAAAATATAATACTACTATTCTACCCATAAAGTGTACAATGTTATGAAAGGGAATTTTAGGCATTAAAAGAATAATTAATAAAAGGGGGGGCTTGAATGGAGAAAATGACGAAAGCGGAACGAAGCTGGGCTTTTTATGATTGGGCAAATTCCGCCTATGCTATCGTTGTTGTTACTGCAATTTTTCCATTATATTTTAAATCGGCTGCAACGGATGCAGGGATCTCTTCATCCGCATCGACAGCCTACTGGGGTTATGCGAACTCATTTGCAACTTTAATTGTATCCATATTGGCACCGTTGCTAGGATCAATTGCTGACTTTAGAGGCTTCAAAAAAAGGTTTTTCACATTTTTTGCTTCATTGGGAATTATCTTTACACTGCTTTTAGCAGTTGTGCCAAGTGATCAATGGCTAATCCTCTTAGGATGTTTTGTTTTGACCTCGGTTGGGTTTGCTGGGGCAAATATTTTCTATGATGCTTTTTTAGTTGATGTCACGAGTGAGGACCGAATGAACCGCATTTCATCAAATGGCTTTGCGCTAGGTTATATCGGGAGTACAATCCCATTTATTATTTCAATCGCGATTATTATTTTGGCTCAGCAAGCTATTATTCCATTATCTGTAGGTATAGCCAGTCAAATTGCCTTTGTCATTACAGCCTTATGGTGGGGGCTTTTTACCATCCCGCTGCTGAAAAATGTTGAACAAAAATACTATGTAGAGCGTGTGCCTAATCCTGTTTCTACAAGTTTTAAAAAACTATTCACCACGTTGAAAAATATAAAAGCTTATCGTGCACTGTTTCTTTTCTTATTGGCCTATTTCTTCTATATTGATGGAGTGCATACGATTTTAACAATGTCTACTGCCTATGGGACTGATTTAGGAATTAGTGCTTCTACTTTACTGATTGTCTTGTTTTTAGTTCAAGTGGTTGCGGCCCCTTTTACAGTATTGTTTGGAAAATTAGGCCAAAAATTTAGTGAAAAGAATATGATAGTTGTCGCTATTTTTGTATATATTATTATTTGTATTTACGCCTATTTCTTAAAAACGGCACTCGATTTTTGGATTCTTGCTATGCTTGTTGCTTCAGTACAGGGAGGGATACAGGCATTAAGCCGTTCTTATTTTGCCAAACTTATACCGAAAGAATCATCTAATGAATTCTTCGGCTTTTATAATATCTTTGGCAAGGTTGCGGCCATTGCTGGACCTACATTAGTTGGAGCCACTGCACATATAACTGGAAATACAAATAGCGGGGTTCTCAGCTTAGTTATTTTATTTGTCATTGGCGGAGTCCTCTTGATCCGTGTTCCAAATCAAGTTAAGTTTGATTCTAAGTAAATCTTCAATGCGATTAATTAAGAAATGGCTGGGGCTGTCCAGAAAGTCAGGATAAATTGACTTTCTGGAGCCCCTTTTATTGTTCTATCTATTAAAAAGTGCACAAAAAAATCGACCTGACTAGTCGGACAGCTCCTATTTGTTGTATAAGATACCGCTGTCTACCGAACGGTACAGTGGTGTCAGAGGTAGGGAGGTAGCCTCTCCTCCTACTCGATATTAATAAATATGCAGTATAAATAAAAATTGATCAAATAGTATGAAAATTAAAAAAATAAATTGAAATGCATGGTTGAAGATGCTATTCTTAAAGAGAGACAGGCGAATGCCTGTGTAATCAGTAGTTATTTGAAGTGTCCACTTTATTTTATCTTTGTTGGGATTGTGGATCAAAAAGTGTCGACAGACGACAAGATGGGAGAGAATAAATGAACACTTTTGAGATTGAAAAACCAGTGAGATATTATGACCAAGTATACAATTCCATTCGAGAAATGATTGTTCAGGGAGTGCTAAAGCCTGGTGATAAAATTTTTGAAGCAAAAATCGCAAGAGAATTAGATATTAGCCGAAGCCCTGTAAGAGAGGCAGTACGCGCGTTAGAAAAGGAAGGGTTATTAGTAATAGATGGAAAATCAAGGATTACAGTATACAAGCCTACGATGAAGGATATTGAAGATATATATGAATGCAGGATGGCACTTGAGTCATTAGCTGCAAGATTGACAACAAGGCTCGCTTCAGGGCAAGAGATAAAAAGAATTGAAAATACGGTACTTAATGCAAAACGATATTTAGATGATGCTGCAAAGGAGCAAAATAGACTAGCGCTAATCGGGGAAAATACTCAGTTTCACGATCTTATTACAAAATATAGTCAAAATGTAAGATTAAAAAAACAGCTTAGAGATTTATACTCTTTGAGTCACTATTACAGAGTTTTAAACTTCCAGGGTGAGAATAGAGAATTGGTAGTTTTTAACGAGCATCTAGAAATTCTTAACTTTATGAAACGTAGAGATGAAGAAAAAGCCGCAGTTATGATGAGAAAACATCTTGAAACAGATTTAACTCATTTGAAAGAAATTTTTGCAAACCACTAAGATATCCCCACTAGAATATGAGCTTCTATAATTCGCTCTTTTCATTAAAAGAGTACATAGAAGTTGAATGTTATAAACTGTCGACAGCAGACACTTTAGTATTTTATTGATATGGGAGGATAATCCGTTGAAAACTATTATTCAAAACGGAACGATTGTTACCGCTACTGATTGTTTTAATGCAGATATTATGATCGATAAAGGAAAAATTACTGCTATTTCGGATCGCCTTTTTCCCGAAAAGGATGACTATGTAATTGATGCGAATGGACAATACATATTTCCAGGGGGTATTGATGTTCATACACATCTTGCTTGGCCATTTCAAAGTGCTGGAACTGCAGATGATTTTGTAAGCGGTACCAGAGCAGCTGCAGCTGGTGGAATTACAAGCATCATCAACTTTACAAAGCCCAAAAAGGGTCAAACTATTCTAGATAACTTAAAAGAATGGAAGAAGAAGGGAGAAACTTCTTTAATAGATTATGGGTTTCATACAATTATAAGTGAATATAATGACCATGTTCTTGAGGAGCTTCCTATTTTAGCGAATCAAGAAGGTGTTACATCTATTAAATTGTTTATGGCTTATAAAGGTGAGTTAATGGTTAATGACCGAGAAATGTTTAAAATAATGAAAAAAGCTGGGGAAGTAGGAATCATTACGAATGTACATGCGGAGAATGGTGACATCATTGATGAATTAATTCAGGAGTCCATCTCGAAAGGTGATACCTCACCAATATTCCATGCTCACACACGCCCAGTGATAACAGAATCAGAAGCAACAGGGAGAGCACTTGCAATCGCAGAAGCAGCGAATGCCTCCATCTATATTGTCCATGTTAGCTGTGCAGATGCATTAGAAAAAGTAGAACAGGCAAAAAAGCGTGGAGTACAGGCATATGCAGAAACCTGTCCTCATTATTTGGTTCTTGACCAAAGTAAATTGCAATTACCTAACTTTGAAAGCGGGAAATATGTTTGCTCCCCTCCTCTTCGTGAAAAATGGAATCAGGAATATCTTTGGAAGGGAATATCCTCAGGCGTTATTTCAACTGTTGCATCTGACCATAGCCCTTTTCTATTTGAAGGACAAAAAACACTAGGCAAGGATAATTTTGCAAAGATTCCTAATGGAGTTCCTGGTATAGAAGATACTTTTTCTATTGTTTACCATTTTGGAGTTCATGAAGGAAGAATTTCTTTACAAAAGTTTGTAGAGATAATGTCTTCAGGTCCTGCAAAATTATTTGGGCTGTATCCAAAAAAGGGAAGTATCGCTGTTGGATTTGACGCAGATATTGTTTTATTTAATCCTAAAACTTCTAGAATTATTACAAAGGAAAAGCAATACCAAAATGTAGATTACAATCTTTATGAGGGTACAGTCGTTCAAGGAGCCATTACGCGAGTACTTTCCAGGGGCGAGGAAATTGTTCGTGATGGATATGTTATCGGTGAACAAGGGCGAGGACAGTATTTATTTAGGAAGAAAAATTCTAATTTACGAACAGGGGTTAATATCAGGTAGTACTCGTATCTAGTAATTTCACTAGTTACGTTTTGCTAAGCAAATATTAGAGGAGGTGATTATTGAAATTTACTTAAACGTTTTGAAAATAGCATAACTCTTTAACTTTTAAGTTGAAAAAGGAGGATTTTTATGCCAAAAGGTAGCTCAGGTCTGCAAGTCTCAGAACAATCACTTGGTTTAACAGCAAAACCAACAAATGTGCGTTGGCGTGTGTTTATTATGCTTCTCTTACTCGTCACAATTAACTATGTTGACCGTGCCGTACTATCAATTGCGATGCCGGCGGTCCAAAGTGATTTAGGTCTAGATCCTGCAATAGTCGGTATCATCCTTAGTTCCTTCTTTTGGGGATATGCTCTAATGCAAGTCCCATCAGGTTGGCTTGCGGACAAATATCGTCCAGATAAGGTAGTTTATGGCGCCGCCATAAGCTGGGGAATCGTTCAAACATTAACAGGCTTTATCATGGGTGCAAAATCATTAATTTTCCTAAGGGTTTTGCTAGGAATTACAGAAGCTCCAGTTATGCCGGGGGCCTCAAAGCTACAAGCCATATGGCTGAGTTCCAAAGAAAGAGGCCGTGGGGCTACTATTATTGATAGTGGTGCACCGTTAGGAACTGCCGTTGGAGGACCAATTATTATTGCTTTTATGGCATGGTTTGGAGGATGGCGCGGTGCATTAATTGGAGCTGGGATCCTTACTATCATCATAGCTTGGTTAGCATGGAGAGTTATAAAAGGGGGGCCAAATGCAAACCCAAAAGTAAACGAGGCAGAACGTGAATATATTCGAAAAGCTCTCGAGGAAGAGTATGAAGAACATAAACGTAATGCTTCTGGAGTAAAAATTGGTGCTAAAGATTACTTAAGAGCTCGCAATTTCTGGTGTATGTGTCTCGGCTGGTTTTCGTTTAACACAGTTTTTTACGGACTAATGACTTGGGGGCCATCCTATCTTGCAAAAACACAAAATTTAGATATTAAAGCAATTGGCGGATCGATATTAATCATTTTTGGCTCTGGCTTTATCGGGGAAATTATAGGCGGATTAATTACAGATAAGTGGCGCGATAAAGGTGGTAACTTTAATACAGTAATGAGGACGATGCTCTCAATTGCAGGTATCATGACGGCCATTTCAATTTTTCTCTTAAGCCGGTCTACTTCGGTAACGATGGCAATTACTACACTCTCAATTGCATTATTTTTTCTTCGTTGGGGTGGCTTATATTGGAGTATTCCTGCTGCAATCTCGCAAAGAGAGCATATTGGTACTGTTGGTGGATGCATGAATTTTGCTGGAAATATTGCGGGTATAGTAACCCCGATATATATCGGTATTATTGTTTCACTCACAGATTCCTATTTCTTGGCGTTAATGGTATTTGTTGTCGCAGGTCTCCTTTTAGCAACGGTGTCAAGCCTAATTAATTACAATAAAAAAATCGGGGTTGCTCATTAATTATTTAAGGAGGAATAATCATGATAAAAGAACCGAAAAAAATTGGAATGCTTACTCCCTCTTCAAACACAGTTCTAGAGCCAATTTGCTCGAAGATGTTATATCATGTTCCGGAGGTTACGTGCCATTATGGTCGATTCGAGGTTACGAAAATCTCATTAGAGCAGGATGCCTTGAGTCAATTTAATTTTGAACCTATGCTCCAGGCAGCTGAGTTGCTGGCACATGCAGAGGTTGATTTAATAGCTTGGAACGGAACGTCAGGCGGATGGCTTGGTTTCGAAATGGATCATGAACTATGTGAAGCGATTACAAAAAGAACAGGAATTCCGGCAACAACCTCTATGTTATCCCAAGTAAGAGCATTTAAAGAACACAATATTAATACTGTGCACCTTGTAACACCATATATTCCAGAGATAAATAGATTAATTGCAGAACAATATAAAAAGCATTGCAATATTGAAACGATTAATGTTCAAGGACTTTCCCAAACAGTAAATCGTTCCTTTAGCCAAGTAGATCAAGGCAGAATCGAAGAAATGATACAAGCAGTAACTGCTTCTCCTGCTGATGCATTAAGTGTTGTATGCACAAATTTTCCTGCAGTAGATAAAGTTGAATATTATGAAGAAAAATATAATATTCCAATGTACGACACGATCAATGTACTTATGTGGGAATGCTTAAAAATGGTAGATGTAGATCCAAGGACTGTAAAAGGATGGGGAAAAGTATTTTCAAGGGAAAAGGTAAGCAGATAAAAAGAAATCTTTTGCTGAGCATTCAACCTGTGGGGGGTTGCAATGCTCTCTTCATTTACTAAGATAGAAAGTTTTATCATGAGTCTGTACAGCGATTTTCGTCTTCTCTGACGACTCCATACATTTTACAGGATAGAAGATTAGCTATCCCAACCCTTATAAGTATGCAATTTTCAATGTTCAGACTTCATATCTTAATTATAACACGTATGAAAATTATTTAAAGATTTCTGGGAAAATAGACCTTGTTCTTTAAGTTTAATAAAGGGAGGAAGTCAATGATATCTGTAACTTTTGTCAAAGGAGATCGATTAGCTTTAGGAATAAAAACAGACAAGGGAATATTAGACGTAGAAGCAGCAGCTAATAACTATCCATTCATTAATAATGTGCCTAAAACAGTTACAGAACTTATTAATCATGGAGAACATGCGCAAAAAGTTCTTTCGAGACTAATCGAAATTTCATTTATGGATGATTCATTATTCCATATGGAGGATTCGTTAATTTTTGGTCCTTGTGTACCAGAGCCTAATAAAATTATTTGTATTGGATTGAATTATAAAAAGCATGCAGTGGAGTGTAATTTACCTATCCCTCCAGCGCCAATATTGATTAGCAAATTTAATAATACACTTACTGCTCATGAAAAAGACATAACCTTGCCGAGCGTATCTTCTCAGGTAGACTATGAAGCGGAATTAGTTATAGTCATTGGTAAAAAAGCGAAAAAAATTAAAAAAGAAAATGCACTATCTGTAGTATATGGTTATTGTGCAGCGAATGATGTGTCTGCTCGTGATTTGCAATCGAAAAGTTCGCAATGGCTTTTGGGAAAATCTTGTGATGGTTTTTGTCCAATTGGTCCAAATTTGGTCAGTAAAGAAGAAATTAAAAATCCGAATGATTTAAGAATTATGTCTTTTGTAAATGGAGAAATTCGTCAGGATTCAAATACTTCAGATATGATTTTTAACTGTGAAGAGATTATTAGTTATGTTTCTGAACATTTAACTTTACAGCCTGGAGACATTATTCTAACTGGAACTCCAGAGGGTGTAATAATGGGGCTTCCTGAAGTGGAAAGAGTATGGTTACAGGATGGGGACGAAGTAACTGTGAAAATTGAAAGATTAGGCATTCTAACAAATTATTTTAGGTCGGAAGAAGGTCAGGAACAATCTAGTTTGAATTACATGGAATCTAATATTAATTGACTCGAATAAATTTTTTTCATCAAAGGCTGTAATCTTTAATAAGATTACAGCTTTTTTACTAT
>NZ_JBALNX010000062.1:0-24430 GCF_036962035.1 Bacillus sp. JJ1773 | reverse complement strand
ATAATTCTTATTAGGAATTAGTTATATTACCGGAAATTCAAGCAATGGTGTTCTTAGTTTAGTTATTTTATTTATTATCTGTTGAATCCTTTTGCTGGGTATACCGAATTAAGTAAAGTTTGTATCAAAGCACTAGGGTGTATATCAAGTTAGTAAATAAAGCTTAATGTATAGGGGACTGATATTCCATTTTGAGGAATGCAGCCTTTAACTTTATTCATATTCCACCTGTAAATAACATTTAAGCTATGAATATATTCAAAAATTGTAATTGATATTATTCAAAATAAGTCGTATAGTAGTTTTGGGATGATTGAAGGGCTTACATAAATAGTTGTTTAGTAACAGGATAACTATTTAATAGTATTTTAAGATGTTTTTAATTGCCTTTGTGAAAAATCACACAAGACATAAATTTCCTTCAGTTGATAGTAAAAATATTTATTTTGTAAAGGGGTAGTGAACATGACTGCAACGCTTACACAACCAAAACCTGAACAAGAGCATGTGTCGTATCAAGAGAAACTTGATATTCTTGATCAGCTTTTAAAACCTGAGGTACAGGAATCCTTAACAACATTAGTAGAGCAGCTGCCAAAGCTAACAGAGCTAGTAAATATTTTAAACAAATCATATGACTTCGCTCAATCAGTGGCAACTGATGATGTATTAAAGAATGATACAGTAAGTGCAATCGCTGAAATGGCAGGTCCAGTTAAGGACACTGTTAAAAGTATTGCAGCTACTGCTATTGAAGCAAAAGATCGTGCGGATGAAAGCCATGAAGTGATCGGTTTATTTGGCGTATTAAAAATGCTGAAAGACCCTCAAGCCCAAAAGCTTTTCCGTTTCGTTAATGCTTATCTTCAAATCTCTGGAGAAAAGAATAGCCAACAAAGATAAGTTCTTTTAATACAACTAGTAAGGACGGGATGATACATGTCAAAACATATTGTGATCTTAGGGGCAGGTTATGGCGGAGTTCTTTCAGCTTTAACTGTTCGCAAATACTTAAATAGTGAAGAAGCCTATGTTACTGTAGTAAATCAATATCCAACACACCAAATTATTACTGAGCTGCACCGTCTTGCAGGGGGAACAATTGCAGAAAAGGCTATTTCTATGCCGTTAGAAAAGGTTTTCAAAGGCAAAGATATTAACTTGAAAATTGCTAAGGTTGACTCATTCTCTGTTGACGAAAAGGCAGTAAAGCTTGATGATGGTTCCACATTAAAATATGACGTACTTGTTGTTGCTCTAGGAAGCAAAACTGGTTACTTTGGTATTCCAGGACTAGAGGAAAACAGCATGGTATTAAAATCAGTCGAAGATGCTAATAACATTTACAATCATATTGTTGGAAAAATTGAAGAATACAGCAAAACTCGAAATGAAGCAGATGCAACGATTGTTATTGGCGGCGGCGGATTAACTGGCGTTGAGCTAGTTGGTGAAATCGTTGATAATATGCCAAAAATCGCAAAAAAATATGGAGTAGATCCGAAAGAATTGAAAATCAAGCTTGTTGAAGCTGGTCCAAAAATTCTTCCGGTTTTACCTGATCACTTAATCGAACGTGCTACTGCAAGTCTTGAAGCTCGTGGTGTAGAATTCTTGACAGGTCTTCCTGTAACGAATGTAAATGGAAATGAGATCGACCTTAAAGACGGATCAAAAATTGTTGCCAATACATTTGTATGGACAGGCGGAATCCAAGCACTTCCGATTGTTGAACAATCTGGTCTTGCATGTGATCGCGGTCGTGCAACTGTTAATGAAAATCTTCAATCATCTTCTCATCCTGATGTATTTGTTGTTGGAGACAGTGCAGTTGCCTTCCCAGCAGAAGGCGGTCGTCCATATGCGCCAACCGCACAAAATGCATGGCAAATGGGAGAACTTGTTGGTTATAATTTATTCGCACTTCTTAAAGACAAGACATTTGATACATTTGCACCAGTAAATTCAGGTACTCTTGCAAGCCTTGGCCGTAAAGATGCTGTAGCAACAATCGGTGCTAACGAAACTTCACTTAAAGGACTGCCTGCGTCTATCATGAAGGAAGCAAGTAATGTTCGCTACTATTCACATATTAAAGCTTTGTATGCATTAGCATACTAAGGCATAATAAAAAAATGAAGCTGCCAAAACCATCACGGTTAGCAGCTTCATTTTATTTTTCTATAAATTTTCTCCCTTTTCCTCAAACAGCTTAATAATATTCACAATCGTATTTACTGCCTTTTCCATATTATCAACGGAAATATACTCAAATTTACCGTGATAGTTTTCGCCGCCAGTAAAAATATTTGGAGTTGGCAGTCCCATATAGGAAAGCTGTGAGCCATCAGTGCCGCCGCGGATTGGTTTTACAATTGGGGCAATATCCAGCATTTCCATTGCCTCGTGTGCAATATCAACGATTTCTTTAACAGGTTCGATTTTTTCCTTCATATTATAATACTGATCCTTCATTTCAAGAAGGATTTTGTCTTGTCCATATTTTTGCTTGAGCTCCTGAACAATGGCTTCCATTTTTGCTTTTCTAGCATTGAATTTATCCTTATCAAAATCACGTATGATGTAACTTAGCTTTGTTTCTTCCACATCTCCATTAAAAGAAAGAAGATGGTAGAAACCCTCATACCCATCAGTAAATTCAGGAGCCTCATTAACAGGAAGCTTCGAGTTGAATTGTATCGCTATTTTTGTTGAATTCACCATTTTCCCTTTAGCAGTTCCAGGGTGAATATTATTTCCTTTAATGGTAACTTTTGCAGCAGCAGCATTGAAGCTTTCATACTCGAGTTCCCCAAGAGGTCCTCCGTCTACTGTATATGCATATTTTGCATTGAAGGCCGCCACATCAAATTTATGAGGCCCTCTGCCAATTTCCTCATCAGGGGTAAAAGCCACTCTTATTTTGCCGTGCTTTATTTCGGGATGTTGAATGAAGTATTCCATTGCCGTCATAATCTCAGCAATTCCCGCCTTATTATCAGCACCAAGAAGAGTGGTTCCATCTGTTGTAATTAAAGTATGGCCTTTATATTGGTTTAAGCTTGGAAAATCCTTTGGTGAGAGAACAATTTGTAAATCTTTATTTAAGATAATATCATTACCATCATAATCTTCGTGAATTTGCGGTTTGACATTTGCACCTGTAAAATCAGTTGCTGTATCCAGATGAGCCAAAAATCCAATTGTAGGCACTGACTTTTCTGTATTGGCGGGTAAAGTCGCCATTACATACCCATTCTCATCAATTGATACTTCTTCCATTCCGATTGACTTTAATTCTTCGACTAATAAATTCGCCAAGGTTAGCTGACCTTGTGTGGAAGGGCATGTTTCATTCGCTTCATTAGATTGCGTATCAATTTTCACATATGTAGTAAATCTTTTAATTATTTCACTTTTCAATCTCAACAACTCCTTTGTATGGTACTATTACCATTTTATCACTCCAATCTATAAAAGTATAAGATAGACAGCTTTATATTGAAAAATGCCCATTCTTAAATAAATTTAGTGTATAATGATTGAATATTTCAATTTAAGCTAAAAAAGGAGATTTACATAATGAGGCAAGATCCTATTCAGTTGATTGAACAAAATCGCGAAGAAATTCTCCAAACCTATCAAGAACTTCATCAGCTTGCTGAGCCAAGCTGGCAAGAGGAAAAAACCTCATCATATATTCGTGAAAAGCTAATAAATGCAGGGTTAAAGGTTAAAACGTATCAAGACCATTTTGGTTTAGTCACCGAGATTCAAGGGGAATCAAAGGATGTCATCGCCCTTCGTGCAGACATGGACGCATTAGTCCAGGAGGTAGATGGGGAGGTTCGTGCAAATCATTCATGTGGGCATGATGGACACAGTACAATGGCCCTCTATACGGCACTTGTCTTAGCTAAATCAGGGCAACGCTTTAAACACACTATCCGTTTTATTTTCCAGCCTGCCGAGGAAAAAGCAGAAGGTGCTCTGAAAATGATTGAAGAAGGGGCTTTGAAAAATGTCAAATTCCTTGGCGGGATTCATTTACGCCCATTAATTGAAATTCCTTTCCAAAAGGCCGCACCCGTCATTCTTCATGGATCTTCAGCAACGATTAAAGGTGTCATTAAAGGTGTGCAAGCACATGCAGCAAGACCTGAGGAAGGGAATAACCCGATTGAAGCAGCTGCTATGTTAATTCAGGCAATTCGACAAATCCGATTAAAAGATAATCAC
Source organism: Bacillus sp. JJ1773 (assembly GCF_036962035.1). Lineage (NCBI taxonomy): Bacteria > Bacillati > Bacillota > Bacilli > Caryophanales > Bacillaceae > Bacillus > Bacillus sp. JJ1773. Next base: position 20,191 of record NZ_JBALNX010000062.1, on the reverse strand, counting down.
AAATATTCTATAAAAATAACAGAGCTTCACGGTGGAGAAGCATCTAATTCAATTCCAGAAACTGTTCAATTTACATTTGATCTAAGAGCTGAGACGAATGAAACGATGACAAAGCTAATTAATAAAGCAGAACATACTATGCAAAAAATGGCTGCACTTACTGAAACAGAGATTGAATCAAAACTTGTAGAGTATTCACCAGCTGCAGTAGAAAATTCAAAAGCAATTGAACTTGGAAAGCATGCTATTATTTCCATCCTTGGCGAAGATAATTTCGAACAAGCTTGCCATTCTCCAGGGGCAGAGGATTTCCATTTTTATACATTGAAAAAACCAGACATTGCAGCTACGATGATTGGCTTAGGATGTGATCTCCAGCCTGGGCTTCATCATCCAAAAATGACATTTAATCAGGAAGCACTAATTTACGGTGCAAAGATTTTAACCAATCTAATATTAGAGGCAGATAAAAAGCAGTGGTAACAAATAATTTTTCAAGAATAAAAATAATAGAAGTTTTTAGTTTTAGCTTTTAACTTAGAGACCTTCCTAACTTGGTTAAGAAGGTCTTTCTTTATTACAAAAGAAGGCGGGCGAGCTAATATGGATCAATTAAGAAAATCAGCCATGCTATTATATATTTTTGCTAGAATCTAATGGTTTTCTCTTTCTTTTCCGCAGAACAGCAATTATTAGTAAAAACAGAGGGATAATAGTTTGTATAAGGATTGCATAAAAAGGGAATCCCTTTACAGTATAACGGCTATATTCCATTGTATTAGGCAATGACCAAAAGCTAAATTCTACAATTAAAATTCCTATGGGCCATATAATAGGCCGGTAATCCGTAAGATTAAGCCATTGGGCAGTACCTAAAGCAACGACATAGTATAACATAGAGATTTTGACGAATGCCCCTACAATCCATAAAGCCATAACAACAGACTCCAAATTTTCGAAGAAATCAGCAAGACTAATGTATCGACTTGCTACCATCAGAGGGTAAACCTTAGAATCTATAGTTGTACCTAATACAAAAAGAACAATAAGATTAACGCCAACTAATGTCACCATTACGACAAAAACAGTCATTATCCCGTATTTCATTCCTTTTTTCATATCTGCTAAAAAAGGAAGAAGAAAAATAATCAGAAAAAATTCTGAGAACCATCCAAATGGCACGATTGCACCTTTTAGAGGAGGGATGATTCCTCTCTCTAATATCGGCAGTATATTGCTAATTTCAAAATCGCGGCTTAGAAGTATGATAAGAATAATGAGTGGAATGACAAAAATCGGAAAAATTAATTGGGCAACTCTTCCTACTACTTCTAAACCTCCGTGTACAGAAAAAGCGCAAAGGAGTGCCATTAAAGAGATTATTAAACTAATCGGGGTTTTGAACAGAAAGGAGCCTACAATAAATTCTGCGTATACTCTGACGACAACCCCCGTGGTTATTAGGTAAAAAGACAAAATGAAAAAATCGAGAATTTTTCCCGGAAATCGGCCAATGATGTGTTCGCTGAATTGGACAATCGTTTGACCCGGATAAAGTTTGTGCAAACTAACAGTTATATAAACAGTCACAAATCCGATTATAGACGCCAAAATGGGTGACAGCCATAGATCTTGTTGAGCAAATTTGGCGGTAAGGCTTGGCACAGAAAGGATAGCGGTAGCGACTATCGTAGGATACATCAACATTGCCATCTGGAGGGATGAAATTTTACCTTTCTCCATCATTTTTCTCCTTTGCTAAATACTATTGAAAATGAAATCATGACGAGATTACAGCAGTTGCTTTTCTAAAAACTGTTCAAACGTTTTAGATGGTGTTCTTTTCCAACTCGCTTCAAAGAGTACATTTACATCGTTATGAAATATTAGCTTGAATGAAATTCCTTACTATTTCTTTTCCGTATAACCCCAATGACTAATAAAAACAGCGGAATAATGGTTTGCAAGAGAGCTCCATAGAAAGGGAAAATCAAGTTAAAATAATTAAGGGTCATCGTGTTAGGTAACGACCAAAAGCTAAATTCTAAAGTAAAAATTCCAATTGGCCAAATAATTGGCCGGTAGTCTGAAAGATTTAGCAATTGTGCTGTACCTAAAGCAACGGCATAATAAATCACGGAAATTTTAACAAATGCCCCTACAATCCAAATGGCCATCACAACGGAATCCAAATTTTCGAAAAAGTCAGCGAAGCTAATGTATCGACTTGCAAGCATCAGAGGATAAGCCTTAGAGGCTGTTGTTGTACCGAGTACAAGAAGAACGATAAGATTCACCACAACTAACGTCACCATCACGCCAAAAACCGTTATTATCCCGTATTTCATTCCTTTTTTTATATCAGCTAAAAAAGGCAGCATGAAAATGATTAGAAAAAACTCCGTAAACCATCCACCAGGTACAATCGCCCCCTTGAGTGTTGGATAGATTCCTCTCTCTAATATTGGGAGTATGTTTCCAAGTTCAAAGTTAGGACTTATTAAGAAGATTAAAATGATAAGCGGTATAAAAAAAATCGGAAAAAGTAATTGGGCAACTCTCCCTAAAACTTCTAAACCTCCGTACACGACAAAAGCACATAGGAGTACCATCATAGACATGATGATACTAATCGGGGTTTTGTGCAGAAAAGAGCTGACAATAAATTCACCGTACTCTCTGACGATTTGTCCATTTATATGGATATAAAAAAATAATATGAAAAAACTAATAATTTTTCCCGGGAATCGGCCAATGATCTGTTCAATGGTTTGGACAAAGGTGAAATTTGGATAAAGCTTTTGCAAACGAATAGCTATATAGACTGTCAAAAACCCCATAATAGACGCAAAAACAGGTGACAGCCATAGATCTTGTGCCGCATATTTAGCGGTAATGCTTGGAACTGAAAGGATGGCGGTAGCGACTATCGTAGGATACATCAACATTGCCATCTGAAGAGATGAAATTTTGCCTTTCTCCATCATTTTTCTCCTTTGTTAGAACGTATCGAAAAACATTCATGTTTGTAATCACGAGATTTACTTTTCCATGAACTGTCCGAATGGCTTAAAAAGAGCATCTATCCATGTTGTGGGCCCATCCATCTGCGGGAGATTGAACATTGATAACACTAAACCGATAAGGAGGAGTACAATAAGTGCACCTTTGTCTTTTTTAGGTTTTTGTTTCATTTTAGGCCATTGAAACAAAAGGATGACAAAGATAATTACAGCTGTACTAAAGAAACCTTCCCACCTCATTTTTCATTCACCTCATTTTCAATTCCATTGATTTATTAATATTGCCCTCCCTGCGAATATGACCTTCAACGTCGATTTCCACCTTTACTTCTGAAAATTGCTCATCCCAACGATGTTTTACCATTTTCCATTCTTTAGGGTATTTATGGTGGAATTCTTTGGCGAAACCAACAATATCAGCTTTCAGATCATGCTGTGTATACTTGATAGCAGATTCGATACGCTTTTCAATATCTTTTTTATATGTTTTTTCTGCAATCTTTAATGATTTTGGATTTGAAAGGTCCAAATTCGTTCTGTTTTGCACAATGGCACCTTCTGTTTTTACCTTTATTGTCATTTTCCACTGCTCATCTTTAATTTGCGGAATTAGATTGATTTGGACTGATACCGGATTTAAAGACAAATCCCCTCTTTTACCTTGAGGTTTTGCGGTAACGGTATATTCTTTTACTTCATTCCTTAACCATAAGATTCCTCTAGTTTTATGTTCGGAAATCGTTCCAACCATTTTGTCTTTTTTAAATACTGCTGTTCCTGAAATTTTTGGAAACTGAAGGGACTTTTCTTTACTTGTTTTCTCAGTTTCAAATTTAACATATGGGAGAGCAGCTGCTTGAGCTTCGCTAATAAGCATTTCATCTAAGTCCTGTAATGTGGTCTTCATCCCAATACTTAATTTAACTATTTCCCGAACTGTTTCCGCAGAATAGCGTTCTAGTCTAGTCTGTAATTGAAGGATATTCTTTGCTTTTCCTTTACTGACAAACACAAATGCTCTTTCTCTTGGCTGTGGATGGCGGAGCAGGAAATCTAAATGATCTCGTATTCCTTCCCTTGCTAAATCTTCCCCGAAAATAAACACTTTACATTGTCCCCAAAAGATTTTACGAGGCAATTCACCTTGAAGTTTTGATAGGGCATCTGCAATATTGACTCCTGTATGAGATGTTGACACTGTTGTAGCTCCTCCTCCTCCTCCTTGCCCCCCTTGAGCGCCTCCACTGCTTATTGCTTTAGGAACAAAAATTTGGATGGATAGTTCAATTTGATTGTCTTCCTTTTTATCAATCGCTGCAGCAGTGACAAGCGCTAAATCATTAATTTCCCATCGATCCCAGCAGCCGGTTAACAAAAGAAGCAATCCACCAAAAGAAATCAATAGAAGGAATTTTTTTAGATAAAGATTCCTTTGTCCTTTCTCTAACATTGTTGATCACCCTCATCCTTTAATTTTCCGATTCTCCGCCTCTATTTGGATTCGGTTCCATACCTGAAGTCTGTCGATATATATTCGATTCCCCAGTAAGGTGCGGGCGTTTATCCATCATCCATAAAGGGGATCTCCACAGAACATCCCTGAGTTCATGGCCTTTAAGTGGTGCTAAAGGTGCTAGATAGGGTTCACCAAAGGAACGCAAGCTGCATAAGTGAATCACTATAGCCAGGATACCCATCACGATCCCAAGCAGCCCTAATGTACCGGCAAGAAAAATAATCGGAAATCGCAGCAAACGGATAGCAATTCCGGCTATATAGCGAGGGATCATAAATGAAGCAATTCCTGTAATTGCTACAACAATGACCATTGGTGCTGAAACGATTCCTGCTTGGACTGCAGCTTGTCCAATGACGAGGGCTCCAACAATACTGACAGCGGCCCCTACTTGTTTCGGTAATCGAACCCCTGCCTCTCGCAGTGCTTCAAACGTGATTTCCATAAGAAACACCTCTACTAAGGCAGGAAAAGGGACTGTCTCCCTGGCGGCTGCAATACTAAGCAGCAGTGCTGTTGGGACCATCTCTTGATGGAATGTCGTAACAGCCACATAAAGTGAAGGAAGCAAGAGAGATACTCCAAAGAACACATATCGTAACCAACGGATAAACGTGCTAATCATAAAACGTTGATAATAATCTTCCTGTGATTGAAGCAAAGAAAAAAAGGAAATTGGCGCAACTAGGCAGAAGGGGGAACCTTCAACCAAAATAGCAGCACGTCCTTCTAGTAAATTCCCACATACAATATCTGGACGTTCTGTTGACAATATTTGCGGGAATGGTGAATAAGGATTATCCTCAATCATTTCCTCGATATATTCACTCTCCAATATCCCATCAATCTTGATCCTTTGAAGACGGTTATTTATTTCTTCTATCAGTGTTTTGTCCGCTAACTCTTTAATATAAGCTAGTGCAACGGTTGTTTTTGTGTAAGTTCCGATTTTCATTGTTCGTATTTTTAATGCAGGGCTTTTAATAATTCTCCTTAATTGTGATGTGCTCACCTGCAATGATTCCGTAAAGCCTTCACGCGGACCTCTTATTACAGACTCTGCTGATGGTTCCTCAATACTTCTCTTTTCCCATTTTGCTAAACCTAAGGAAAATCCGTCTTTTTCCCCTTCAAATAATAGAATTGGTTTACCCGATGAGATTGATTCAATACAATCAGCCAATAATTGGACTCTATTTACTTTAGAAACCGGAAGTTTTTGTTCTAGGAATTTATCAATAGTCTTAGATTCATGACCGACCTCCTGCATAAGAGGGGAGAGAACATATTTTTCAATGCTATCATTATCTGAAAGCCCTTCAATAAAAATGATTAAAGCTTTTTTCTTTCCAAAAAGTAAGAAGTGCCGAAATACAACATCAGAACAGTTTTCATAAATTGAACGAAAAACTTCTTCATTTGCACTTAAATTATATTGGAGTGGATCCTGAGGCTTGGATTCATGATTCATATTTTGGAATTGAACCTTTTTATCTTTTGATTTCCTTAATAATTTATTTACATTACGAATCAAGCTCGTTCCCCCCACTATTTTTTGCGGCTACTCTAACTCTTATTTCTAAGATTCTTCATTTAGGTGTTTTTATACAATTAATCCCCAAATTAACATATGGGCTTTTTTTGTTGAAAATTTTTTTTTATTACACTCCAATTTTTTTAATATTCCAAATTAGTGAATCTGTCCCCTTAGAAAAGTGGGAGATTGGTGTTACTTTGTTAACATCAATATTAAACGGTGTAAAAAGGGTATTCTTATATATTTCTATCTCAGTCTTTTGTAACTGCCATGGCTGATGGTGGATTTCCAAGCAATATGTATGGATACCATTATTTGAACTAAAAAAACAATAGCGTTCAGTCAGAAAATGATCAAGTGTTCCTTCCTTAGGCAAATAAACTTCTTCTAGTGGTTTATATGTTCCATCAATAGTGATCTCGTATTTTGTTTTTCTTTTACGAATGCTTTTATAATGAAAGTTTTGACCCTTTTTTTCTATTGAAATTTGTGCAGATTGATAAGGCAGACGAAGCCATCTTTTTGCAATTGTGTAGGAAGCCCAGTCGCAAACATCTAAAGAAAGAAAATAAATGCCGCTTTTCCCGTTACACTTAACATATGTACGTACATTAATTTCTTGAAATTTAGGCAGGATGGAAATGTTGGGCAATCCTCGAGGATAAATGCCGTCCATAACAAAAACAATTATTCCCAACCAAGCAGATCCATTAAATGTGTCAATTTCTAAAGATGCTGGAATATGCTTACGCAATTTTTCAGATGGAATAGGCCAATGAATAAACAATAGGTCTCTCCATGTCTGTCGCATAATCCAATTTTTTGAGGGCAATGGAAAAGGTCTGTGTAAAGTATTATTAATTAACTTCATAAAAAATTCTCCAATTGACATTTTTTCTTCTTAGTCTTTTCTCCAAGGAAAGTTTTCATGCAATGCCGATCATATTATTTACCTAATTTGGAAATACTAGGACATACTAAATGGATTTTTTATTTGATTTTGGAGTAGAAAAATGTCGAATATATTAACTTATATGACTTTTGCGATGATCGTAATATCTTTTGTCCTTTTTTTATTTATACTTTTCGGTTGGCGGTGGCTTATGAAACGGATGGTAAAGAAAATGGGCAAAATTATTTTAACGGATAGTTATCAAGAAAATATTATTGAAATGTTACCTGGATTCAGGCATATGGGCATTCAAAATGTGCTTGAAAATAGTTTGCGTGCAGAATCGGGTGATATCTTACACCGGCCACTTGGTTCTTCGAAAAAATGGCCTCATTTAGAGCCAATTACCTTTATCCCTGCACAAACGACTCCATTTCCTGTCGATGGTGAAGAGGAAGTAGATGTTCAAGTAACGATAGGACCTAAAGCAAAAAAACCATTGAAAATTAAAATCCCTCTGATAATTAGTGGAATGGCTTATGGTATCGCACTTAGTGAACAAGTGCGGTTATCTTTAGCGGAGGCAGCTAAAAATGTAGGAACTGCGATTAATTCTGGTGAAGGACCGGTCCTTCCAGAAGAATTAGATAAAGCAGGAAAATACATTCTACAGTTTTCAAAAACAGAATGGTCAAAGGATAAAAGTATCTTGAAGCAGGCTAATATGATTGAGATTAAATTGGGGCAAGGCGCATTATTTGCCATGGGCGGAAAGATATCACCGAATAATTTATCGCCTCGTGCTATTGAATTAATGGGGCTGAAAGAAAACGAACAGGCAGTTATCTATGAAAACTTTTTTGATAATCAAACGCTGGACGATCTTAAACAACTTGTGAAGGATTTACGCAAATTAACCGGTGGCGTTCCAATAGGTGTAAAAATGGGTGCAGGCGGAAAAATTGAAGAAGATATTGATCATTTAATAGAAATGGGTGTTGACTATATTGCTATTGATGGCGGACAAGCAGCGACTCACGGTGCACCACCAATTTTATCTGATGATTTTGGTATACCGACCTTGCATGCGATTGTTAGGGCTGCTAATCACCTTGAAAAGAGAAACATGAAGGGACAAATTAGTTTAATTGCCTCCGGAGGTCTCTTTGTACCCGGGCAGTTTTTGAAAATGCTTGCACTCGGAGCTGATGCTGTCTATTTAGGATCTGTCATGTTGTTTACAGTCGCTCATAATCAAATATTGAACGCGGTTCCATTTGAACCGCCTACTCAAGCTGTTTGGAATGACGGAAAGTTCAAGGATCAATTCAAGATCGAAGATGGCGTTCAAGCAGCAGAGAAATTCTTAACAGCCAGTACAGAGGAAATGAAAATGGCATTAAGGGCTATGGGAAAACGATCTTTAAAAGAGTTGTCAAAAAAAGATTTAGTGTCATATGATGATCAGACTTCACAAATAATCGGAATTCCGTTTTCATTTGAACCATGGGAAAATTGAAGCTTTACTTGATGTTGGGAAGTGTATTTGTTGAACGTACTTAACTTTTTAACTTTTATAATGATTGCTTTGTTATTTGTCATATTTTTTTTCATGCTAATTGCTTGGCGCTGGCTTACAAAAAAAATCGTTAAGCAATTTGGGAAAATCATTTTTACAGATAGTTATCAAGAAAATATTATAGAGATGATACCAGGGTTTAGACATATGGGCATTCAAAATGTCCTTGAAAATAGCTTGCGTGCAGAAAAAGGCAAAGTCCTTTTTCGGCCACTTGGAGGTTCTTCTAAAAAATGGCCGAATCTTGACCCGATTACATTTATCCCGGCACAAACTACACCATTTCCAATTGATGGGGAAGAAGAAGTAGATGTAGCTGTTACGATTGGACCAAAATCGAAAAAACCAATGAAAATAAAAATTCCGCTTATGATTAGCGGGATGGGATATGGAATCGCACTTAGTGAACAGGTGAGACTTTCCTTGGCGTCTGCCGCAAATAATGTGGGAACAGCGATTAACTCGGGTGAAGGAGGAATTCTGCCTGAAGAATTAAATACAGCTGGGAAGTATATTTTACAGTTTGCCAAAACAGAATGGGCAAAGGAAGAAGCCGTTATAAAGCGCGCAGATATGATTGAAATTAAATTGGGACAAGGTGCAGTATTCGGGATGGGAAGAAAAATTCCGCCCGAAGAATTAACCGGTCGTGCCCGAGAAATATTGGGTCTTAAGGACAATGAAGAAGCAGTGATCAATGAAAATTTTTTTGAAAATCAAACATTAGAGGACTTGAAAGAACTTGTACATGACCTAAGGGAGCTGACAGGTGGCGTTCCTATCGGGGTCAAAATTGGGGCAGGCGGAAAAATTGAAGAGGATATTGATCATATCATTGAAATGGGTGTTGATTATATTGCGATTGATGGCGGACAAGCAGCCATGCACGGAGCACCACCGATTTTATATGATGATTTTGGAATTCCGACACTGCATGCGATTGTCCGGGCTGTTAATCATTTAGAAAAGAGAAATATGAGGGGACAGATTAGTTTAATTTTCTCAGGAGGGCTTTTAGTCCCAGGGCACTTTTTAAAAGTACTAGCCCTCGGTGCTGATGCTGTCTATTTAGGTTCAGCGATGCTGTTTACTGTCGCTCATAATCAAATATTGAATGCCGTTCCTTTTGAACCGCCTACCCAAGTTGTATGGAATAACGGAAAGTTTAAGGATCAATTTAAGATTGAAGACGGGGCTCAAGCAGCAGAAAAATTCTTAACTGCAAGCACCGAAGAAATGAAAATGGCTTTAAGAGCAATGGGAAAACGCTCATTAAAAGAACTGTCAAGAAATGATTTAGTCTCTTATGATGAGCTGACTGCCCGAATGATTGGCATACCATTTTCGTTTGAGCCCTGGAACAAAAATGAATAACCAAAGGCGCCTATATTTCATTAACATTTAAATTTGGAGCCTTTTGGTTATGTTTACCCATATAGAGGCTTGGCAAATTGTGATAAATATTTAGTATTTAATCTGCTATGCTGAGATATTAAATAGGCAGATCTTGTTGCGTTTTTCCTCCTAAGTGTATTGAGGGTTTTAATCATCTCTTCTTCCGTTTTAATTCCAATTCCATGACCAAAATATAAACCATCTCCTAAATAAACAGCATTTTCACCTGTCCATACTGGGTGCCCATAATCGGGATTAAAAAAGTAGACAACATCCCCTGGGATAAAATCACTTCCTATTTTTGTAACTATACTTAAATCTGAGTCATAGTTCCAATCCCAAACAAGGAGCCTCTGGAATAAAGTATTGAAATAACTGACTGAAATCAAATCAAGCACTGCTTTATAATAAATAAATACAATAGCGGTTGAACATTCAAATGCGTATTCCTTCCCATTTTTAAATACATCTTTAAGTGCATCGGATGGCTGGATTGAGGGATTAAGTAAATAGCCGTATTTGATTTTCGTCCAAATTTTCGGATTAAATTTAGATGTAATAAATGGAGTAAATGTTGCTTCGCTTTTTTGAAGGTCTTTCGCTGCTAAAATAATATGCTTCCTTAATCGTATATCAAAAAGCAATTCATGTAAGGAATCATATTGATGAATGGAAGGGCTGCTTTCTAAAGCGATAAATATCTCCCTTTCCGTCCCCTGAAAGTTGCTTTGATTAGGCTTTATTTCATAACTTGAAATAATAATCAATTAAATAAGTCTCCTTTCACAAAAGGTATTAATTGGTTCTTGTTGTGTTCTCTTCAGTTGGCGAAAATAATTTACTTTACAAAAGGATCATTTCAATGCTAATTTATTTAAATAATATGATACTGTAAAGGGGGGTATGAGCATTGAGAATGAATAAAGAAATTATTAAGTTTCTAAGAAAGAGTTATGAGATGAATCAGCGAGATTTTGCAAAGATTGTCAGCTGCAGTTTCTCGCTTATTGCATTAGTAGAAGTAGGTAAACGAAGAGTAACCGCTGAGTTAGAAGAAAAAATTAAAAAAGCGTTTGATTTAGATGATCAGCAGATTCAATCCATCGCTTCTCTTGTGTCTGAGATTAGTAAGGGAGTACCTCCATTTATGTAAATAAACCGCTTGAATTTATAAATATATTTATTTTCGTTTACTCATCTTATGCTGCATGTCCATAACCCAAAATTAGGCTATGGCCGTGTCACCTCAAACCTTCCTACATAATTAATCGTCTTCAAAAATGAATGAAGCATCCAGCCTTCGGTTAAATTAGAATAGAGCAATTACTTGCTCAACTAATCGTGGTGGGAGTGATGTATCATGGCTAGAAACAAACTTTTAGTACCTGGTGTTGAAAATGCATTAGATCAAATGAAATATGAGATAGCAGGCGAGTTTGGAGTTCAACTTGGTGCAGATACAACCGCACGAGCAAATGGTTCAGTTGGCGGCGAAATGACAAAGCGTCTTGTCGCTATGGGACAGGAGCAGCTGAAGAATCAGCAAGGACAGTAATAAGATTGATAAGGCAGGGACCCTTCTTTGGAGGGTCTCTTTTATTCGTTTTAATTAGTAATAGTTCCCTTTTCTAGATAATTACCCAAGAATTTATATATTGCTTTGAATTCTATTTAATGGGTGTGAAAATATGTAGAAGAAAATGAGGAGGAACAAAATTGAATATGAATGTAATACCAAATACTATTGATATGAATGACGAAAGGATTCGACCATTTGGATTTGGAGGATTTGGAGGGTTCGGCCGCCCAGGCTTTGGCTTTGGGTTTGGCGGACCATTCTTTGGATTCGGTTTTCCGTTTTTAGGAGGATTAGATTTAGGAGCAGCACTTGGTGGAGGATGGGGAGGATATGGTTATCCATACTATCCATACTATCCACCTTATCCTTTTTACCCGCCTTATGGATACTGGTATTAAGTAAAAGTGAAATGTTCAAGGGGGATGCTCCCATAAGAACTTCAATTGAAGTTTTATGGCTGCCTCTTTTTATTTATCCTCCCATTCCTCATAAATCACAATTCCGCCAGTTAGGTCAATTTGATTTCGCTCCCCTTTGTAATATAGCTTGCCATCCTCGTTTACAATCAAGTTCTCATAAGTAAAAACATGATCCCCAGATGGCAGCTGAATAATGATTTTTTCACCAAGCACTTTTTTTGGTGCCTCAATCTTAATTAAGCTTTGAGAATAAAAATAAAGGGCAGTAAAAGCTGAAATACATAAGGAAAAGAACAGAATGAAGCGTTTTATTACAATATATGATTTTTCAGAATACCTTTGTGACCTCGACATTCTTCTTTCATGCCTCCTGTTAAGAAAAGACTAATCTCCTGAGTATCGTATGCATGAAGAATTACGAAGATGACAGAAAAAGGCTAAAGTTTAGGAATCTAAGTAACACTTAAAATAGTTATTTGAAAATTATTTTTTAAAAATTGAAACATTTTCCTCCAATCATCCGTAAGTAAGGTAGAGTACAAATAAATAGATTATTAAAGGGGGGGTACGAATGGCTGTTATCATGAAAAGGAAAGGGCCTGAATAGTGATGGAGATATTTGGAGTCGGTATCCAAACAATCTATTTGTATACGCTTATTATTTCGGGGAGTTTAATTATCTTATACTTATTTTTCGGTGATGTGATCGAAGGGATATCTGAAGCAGCTGGGTTCCTTAATCCGGTACTAGTTTTAGCATTTTTAACTTTTTTATCAGCAATCGGATATGTGCTTGAAGCTGTAACAGGACTAAACAGTATCCTAATAATGGTCATTGCTGCAATTGTTTCTATCATATTAGATACCCTGCTAAATGTATTTGTTCTTATTCCATTAGCCAATTCTGAGGAGTCGCTTGTGTACACAGAGGATTCTTTGAAAGGGAGATTGGGGAATGTCATTATTCCAATTCCAGAGAATGGATTTGGCGAGGTTTTGATTGAAAGTATTAGCGGCAGGATTTCTAAGCCTGCTGCTAGCTTCGATAACAAAATCATAGAGGAAGGAAAAAAAGTTCTTGTGATCGACATTAAAGATGGGGTTCTTTATGTTGTGCCACAAAATGAATACTAGATTGGAGGAAAATTTATGCTCACGATTTGGATTGTAATTGGAATTGCAGCCTTTTTATTAATTGCTTTATTAGGAATCTTTATTACTAAGTATAGAACGGCTGGTCCGGACGAAGCCTTAATTGTAACAGGGAGCTATCTCGGCAGCAAAAATGTACATGTGGATGAATCAGGAAATAAAATAAAAATTATCCGCGGCGGTGGTACATTTGTGCTGCCTGTGTTCCAGCAGGCTGAGCCGTTAAGCTTACTATCAAGTAAGCTGGAGGTATCTACTCCTGAAGTATATACAGAACAAGGCGTACCTGTTATGGCGGATGGTACAGCGATCATTAAAATTGGCGGCTCCATTGGAGAGATTGCAACAGCCGCAGAACAATTTCTTGGAAAATCAAAGGAAGACCGAGAAAATGAAGCGAAAGAGGTCCTTGAAGGCCATTTGAGATCGATTCTTGGTTCAATGACTGTTGAAGAAATTTATAAAAATCGGGATAAGTTTTCCCAAGAAGTTCAGAGAGTCGCATCACAGGATCTTGCAAAAATGGGTTTAATCATCGTTTCATTTACAATTAAGGATGTCCGTGACAAGAACGGTTATTTAGACTCTTTAGGAAAGCCTAGAATCGCTCAGGTGAAGCGGGATGCAGATATTGCAACAGCAGAGGCTGAGATGGAAACGCGGATCAAACGTGCAGAAGCTGATAAAGACGCACAAAGGGCTGAGCTTGAAAGAGCAACAGAGATTGCCGAAGCTGAGAAAGAAAATCAAATGAAAATAGCTGATTACCGCAGGGAGCAGGATATTGCAAAAGCTCGGGCAGACCAAGCCTATGATTTAGAGACAGCACGTGCAAAGCAAGAGGTAACAGAGCAGGAAATGCAAATTAAGATTATCGAGCGTCAGAAACAAATTGAATTAGAAGAAAAAGAAATACTAAGAAGAGAACGTCAATATGATTCCGAAGTAAAGAAAAAGGCAGATGCAGACCGGTATGCTGTAGAGCAGGCTGCTGAAGCTAACAAGAAAAAGCAAATAGCTGAAGCAGATGCAAATAAATACTTAATTGAAGCCCAAGCTCGTGCAGAAGCTGAAAGAGTTCGAGTGGATGGATTGGCTAAAGCAGAATCACAACGTGCACAAGGTGAGGCAGAAGCTGAAATCATTCGCCTGAAAGGTCTTGCTGAAGCAGAGGCGAAACGAAAAATTGCCGAGGCCTTTGAGCAATATGGTCAGGCAGCTATTATGGATATGGTTTTGGAAATGCTTCCTGAATACGCAAAGCAAGTGGCAACCCCGCTTTCCAATATTGATAAGATTACGGTTGTTGATACAGGCAGTGACGGAAAAAATGGCGGTGCTAATAAAATCACAGGATATGCAACGAATTTAATGTCCACGATGCAAGAAAGTCTTAAAGCATCCTCAGGTATTGATGTAAAAGAACTGATCGAGAACTTTTCCGGAAAGGGAAATATCCGTCAGAGCATAAATGAGCTAACGAATGAGTTGACAAGCAAGAATGACTATGAAGCAAAAGATGAAAGAGAAATAAGTAAATATTAATTTTCATTACTGAATATGGCTTAGCGAAAGGGCGGTGATCTGTTTAGATCCCCCCTTTTTTTGTTGACTCGCAAACTGCCATTCGAGCATGTTCTCGAATGTTTTCGTCCCGATTAAAACCCGTTCACAAGCACATATATGGCTAAATCAACACCAATCACTAATTTAGCCTATTTCATAAATATTAGGCGAAAATACAAGATTTATAGATTGTCCTAATGAAATAACCCAAAAATTGTGCATTCGTCTATCGCACACAATAGCTTAATTGAATAGGATATAAGGAATCAAACAAAGGAGGTAAATTAATATGTCAGATGGAATTGCATGCGGTGGAGGCTTCGCTCTACTTGTTGTATTGTTTATATTGTTAATCATTATTGGTGCTTCTTGGGGATTCGGTGGCGGGTTCGGATTTATTTAAAAAATGCTTTTAATTGATAGGGAGGAGATGGGTTTATGTCATTTGGATACGGCGGCTATGGTTATGGCGGTTATGGTGGCGGTTTTGGATGTGGCGGATTTGGAGGCGGTTTTGCTTTAATCGTTGTCCTGTTTATTCTGCTTATCATCGTAGGTGCTTCATGTTTTAGCTTTTGTTAAGAAGGAAGCGAGAGAGTGAACCTCTCTTGCTTTTTTCAGGTTGAATAATGGAATTAATGCAAGTATAAAACAGGCCCATTTTGAAAACTGAGCCTGTCTCTGATTACTTAATTTTCAACATTTTCGTTTTCTTCAATTACTTCTTCATTGCTATTATTTCCATTATTCCTTTTTCCTGTGTTATCTTTTTCCTTTTTCTTTTTTTCATTAATGTAAAGCTTGCCATCAGCAATTTTTCGAGATTCATTTCCATAGTCGTCTGTTACATGAACTTCTATTTCTGCTCCAGGTGCTTTTACGTTTGATGTGGCCGTGTAGTAGCCTACATAATGTCCTGGTGAAGTTTCCGTCATTGGAAGTGAATTAGCGTCAGAAAGCTGTCCACCAGTGTTTGTTAATGGCATTCTGATTGCAAAAGTTCCTTTTAACCCAGGATCGCTGTCGAATTCAATTTTGACTGTTTCGCCTTTCTTTAATTCCTTGTCCTCTGCAGGAAGCAGATTTTCAATAGTTGGTGGAGTATATTTTGCATTTACTGTTACAGTTTTTTCCTCAGAATTACCTGCCTTGTCTTGAGCAATAACAGTGATTATGTTTTCACCTTCACTTAGAATAATACGAAGTGAGTATTTGCCATCGGCTATATTTGCACTTTGACCATTAACCTGTACTGAATCAAGATTTTCATCGGATACTGTACCTTCAACGGTTACTGTTTCTTTATTTGTTTTTGATTTATCCTCTGGTGCAGTAATGGCTAGTTCTGGTTTCGTTTGGTCGAAAACAATTTTCACAGGATTTGAAGCATCTGTTGACCCTAAATCTGTTGTCACCTTCGCAGTTAAGATATTTTCACCTTCTGTCAATGTTACATCAGCAGAGAATATTCCAGCTTCGGTAGCTTCAGCCGTTGCAACTTCTTCGCCATGATTGAAAATAGTGACGGTTGTAGATGGTACCGTTGTTCCTTCAACAGTTACCGTTCCTTCATTTGTAAATACGCCATCTGCTGGTGACGTTATCACAGGTGCAGTGACCTCATAATTGACCGTAGAACGGATCATATAGTTGCCTTCTGCTACAGGTGACGGTGACCAAGAACCTCCTACCAGCTGCCAGCTTCGCTTCGCATTTGTTCCATTTTCATCTGTTGCTAAGCCAGGAGCATTCGGATTTGGTGCAGTTTGGATGTAAACCATATAGAAATCGCCGTTTACCATGATTCCATGCTCACTTAAATCAACATGTGTCCATTCACCATTTCTTAAGGCGGTGGCATCGAATGGCCCTGCTAATTTTTTACCAGGAGCACCATCAGGACCACTTGCATCGTATACTTCTACTTTGAAAGCTGTTCCGCCTGGAATTGGCCATTCCGTATTCCAGAATCGGAATAATCCGCCTGTTACCATTGCATTTTTGTGTCCAGAAGTAAGAGACATTTTAACAGCCCAGCCATTTCCTGCATCATAGAAGGCACGGGCATTTTCAGCTGTACCGTCATCATAGCCAATTTCACCTGGGAAACCAATGAACGGCTTTACCTGTACATTTTGTTCTAATGGAGTTTCACTAATACTAATAGCAATATCTTGGCTATAGTATGAAGGTGCCATCACCTTTAACGTGTAGTTGCCTTCATACGCAGTAATGGAATATTCTCCGTTTGCATTTGTTTCTACTGGCTGTACAGCAGCATCCTCTACTAAAAGGAGTGTAGCATTTGCAACAGGTTGACCTGTAGCATGATTTGTAACAGTACCAGAAACTGTTCCTTGCGGGATTGGCTCTAAAACAAAATTAGCTGTCACTTCACCGTCTTGAGGAATATTAACAGTCTGTGCCTGGGAACGGTATCCATAAGCCTCTGCTTGCACAGTAAAGGATCCGGAAGCATGTGTAAATTCATATGTGCCATCAAAAGGTTTTGTAAATACGGATCTGCCTGATTCTAAAATGCTCACTTCAGCGGTTAATGGTAGGAGAGCAGGGGCAGGCTGATTTTGTGAGCCATTATTTTGTATTACCTTTTCTTTTACAGGTACAATCTTGTCAGGATCTACCTTTTCATCCTTTAGAGCAGTATCGGAGTCATCTGCAGCTTCAGAAGGATTCGTAATTGCCAGCTGATTACTATTTGCGGCCTGTAGGGCAGTGTTTGAAAGCTGCACATCATCAATGTACCAGCCTGGTCTTTGTACAGAACCATCTGTTTTTACATTGAAGCCTACGTAGATTCTTTGACCTGCATATTCACTTAAATTAACTTCTCCGTCAATCCAGCCGGAAGTAATATCCGTGATGCGAAGCATTTGTGTCCAGTTTTCCATGTCAGTTGAGACAAAAACATGGCCAAAATCCCAGTTTCTTTCAAGGTTATACCAATGCTTAAACTGTAAGTATGCATTTCCTTCTGGGAGGTCGATTGGCGGCATAACTAATGTCATATTAGCTCTGTTATCGTAGTTTCCTGAAAGATTAGTGGCGTATACTTTTTCGCCGGATGCTGCATTTCCTGGTCCGGAGGTTGGCACTCCCCATTGCCAGCTATTAAATTCACCAAATGATGTCCAGCCTATTGGCTCAGATTCAAAATCCTGTGAATAGCCTATGGTGATGCCAGGCATAACAGATACTACAAAGTTATCAGTTACGACTTCATTTCCTCCAAAGTCATTGACCTTCCATTTATATGTGATGGATGGTATAGAAATCTCATCTCCAGGTATTGTTACTTTGTAAATTCCATCTTTATAGTCTCCTGAAATTCTTGCTCCTTGTAAAGTTGCCCAGCTGCCGTCAGATTTTAAGTATTCAAGGACTGTGTTTAATACACTTACGTTGTCAGTTGCTCTTAATTCTAAGGAAAGATCCATTCCTGCGTATGTTTCTTGCGGAGCAACGTGAACCACTTCAGGTGCTTCACTATCATTGCCTTCTTTTGCTACTTGGCCTTTAATCTTTCCAAGGCCGGATATGACAGAGGAAACGGCATCATATGCATTGACGAGACCATATCCAAAACCATTATTTGGTGTTCCAGGATATTGTCCGTTCGTTAAAGGTGAAGCTGTTTGGATTAATATTTCTTCCATATCTTCGACAGAAAGACTTGAATTAACTTGACGAAGCATGGCTGCAACAGCTGAAACATGCGGTCCTGCCATGGACGTTCCATTCCAGCCTCCCTCATACCCGCTTCCTGGTACGGAAGAACGAATATTTACACCAGGTGCAGAGATATCAGGTTTGATTTCTCCATATGGTGATGGTCCTTGAAGGGAGAAGCTGCCTAATCCATTGTTAATATCTGTTGCACCAGTAGCGAACGATTCAGGGTAGTTTGCTGGATTGGCAATTGATCCTGGTCCCCCTGGATTCCCGATTCTTGTATTGCCTGCAGAGAATTCTGGGAAAATTTCTGCTGCACGCCACGCTTGAACCATTGGACGATACCATTCATCAAGTCCTGGACCACCGCCCCAAGAGTTATTTACAACATCAGGAGCTTTATCAGGATGAGGATTTCCAGCGGCATCCTTTGGCGCTAAAATCCATTCACCAGCAGCAATGAGATCTCTATCTGAACCGCCAGCTGCTGTAAACGCTTTAACAGCAATCCATTTGGCACCAGGTGCTACTCCGATTTGATTGGCTCCGTTTGGTTCTGCACCAACCATTGTTCCAGTTACATGAGTGCCATGACCAACATCATCATACGGTGCAGATCGTCCAGCTGTAGCGTCAAACCAGTTAAATTCATGTGTTGGAGAATTAGGATTGGCTGGATTATAGCCTCGGTATTTTTCCTTTAGTGCTGGATGATCCCATTGGACACCGGTGTCTATAGATGCAACAACCGTACCAGATCCATCAATTCCCATTGCCCAAACGGCTGGGGCACCGACTCTTTCAATATTCCATTCTATTGAGTTCGTTTCAGCTTCTGTTTTTTTATCTAGCTGAAGTAAAGGGGGCTCGGCAACCTTTTCTGAAATATTCAGCTGTCTAATTTCGTTTGGTAGAATTTTGTCAATTTCAGGGAAGGCTGCGACTTGTTCCATGACCTCTTTTGTAGCAGTAACAGCGATGGCATTCACAATATAGAAGGATTCAACATCTGTTGCTTTTCCCTCTTTCTCCATTTTTTGGAGGAATTCTGCAACAGGGCCTTGAGTTTCAAAAGCAGTAGATCGTAGGGAGGATAGAACTGCGGATCGTTTCATGTATTTTAATTTAGCTGGTGTTACATTTTGACTTAAAGCATTTTTTTCAGCATTTTTTGCTGCTGCGGCTGTGTCTGCTTGTTCCTTGAACTTAATTAAAAACGTGACTTTACCTTGATTAGCGAATTGATCTTGTAATTTGCTGCTAATTTTACTTTTTGCAGCCTCAGGAGCTGCTTTCTTAAGTGAAGTATGTGGAGAATCATTTGCTTCCGCTTGACCCATGTTTGGGAACATAAGCGGGAGTATTAAAAAAGCAATGAACATGATATTAAACCAACGAAATCGCGTATTCCTTTTCTTCTTCAAAATAATCCCTCCTTGTTTTGGTAAATAAGATTTTGACTGCTGTTGCTAAATGAAAATAATCACCTCCAAAAAGGGCGGAAAGAAAACCCTTTGTTAATGAAACTTTAGCGAATAAAAATCGAAAAAGATGTCGAATAATCAGAGAGGAATTGAGTGCTAGATTAAAATGAGAGAAAGGAATTAGAGTAAGATGACTGGTCAAGATAAAAGGAACTAGTAAACACTCAATCTAAACGACTAGAAATATGTTCATTTACATATAAAACTGACATTTTTCTTGTATTTTTTGGAAAAAATAAGAAAAAGGAAAGGGGAGTGAATTTAACCGAAAAGACCTATAGTGAAAAGGAAGTGGGTCATTAGCAGATGTGTCTTTTATTCTAATGGAGGATTTGAATAATATCGGGATACAAAAA
>NZ_JBALNX010000061.1:0-27001 GCF_036962035.1 Bacillus sp. JJ1773 | reverse complement strand
TTATTATATAATACATTAAAAATCTAATATGGAGGTCATGTGATGAAATTAGGTATTGTTATTTTTCCATCAAAAAAACTTCAGGACTTTGCGAATTCTTACCGAAAAAGGTATGATCCGAATTATTCCTTAATTCCTCCGCACATTACGCTAAAATCATCATTCGATGTACCAGAAAAAGATATGGATCAGCTTACAGTTACTTTAAACGAAATTTCAAACAACTATCAGCCTTTTAATATCCAATCGACAAAGTTTAGTTCTTTTAAACCTGTTAACAATGTTATCTATTTAAAAATAGAAGGATCAGAAGAGCTGAAAGAGCTTCAAAGCGAAATAAATGATAAAATTAATATCGAAAATTCCGATTATGCATTTGTTCCTCATATTACGGTTGGGCAGAACCTCTCTAATGATGAGCATTCAGATGTTTATGGCACGCTAAGAATGAACCAATTTAATTATGAGGACAGCGTTGACCGTTTCCACCTGTTGTATCAGCTAGAAAACGGATCATGGACTGTATACGAAACATTTCGACTTGGAAGGGAATAGGGAACTAGTATGATTGTAAAAGTCGTAGGAAATCATCAAGAATTACAGGATGCATTATCTGTTCGCAAAATTGTTTTTATTCAGGAACAGCAGGTTCCCGAAGAAGAAGAAATCGATCAGTATGATGACTTAGCCATTCATTTTGTTCAATATGACGGAGAATCTCCAATAGGTGCAGGCAGATTTCGAACAATTGATGGGATTGGGAAAGCTGAAAGAATTTGCGTCCTTAAAGACAAGCGAAAAACTGGTGCGGGAAAAATGATTATGCAGAAAATTGAGGAATATGCCAAAGAGCATGACATTCATTCTGTAAAGCTAAATGCCCAAACACATGCCATTCCTTTTTATAGCCGCTTAGGCTATGAAATAATCTCTGATGAGTTTTTAGATGCAGGCATCCCCCATCGGACAATGAAAAAAGATCTGTAAAAAAACTTCTGTCACCTTGACAGAAGTTTTTTTTCGTAAGTAACTACCACTAGGCAAAGTCACTGTAAAGAAGTCCCTTCCCTGTAATTTCTCCATATAATCTTTCCATTCGATCATTAGGCACTTTCTGATTTTTTCCTGATGTTTTTTTGTCAGTGGGGGTTAGCTCGTGTGAATGTTCTTTCTCTGAAGGATTGACTGAAGGCTTTATTCGATTAATAGGAACGAATCGATATGGGTCATACTTTTTGATACCCACTCTCTCCGCATATTGGCTAAATTGATAATGGTTAACTGGAATAATATACCCCATTTTTTCCTCCTTCTTTGTACAAACACTTTCTATAGAAATACGAAAATAGGTTTCTATTTATGACCATTTTCTTAAAAAACTTTCGAAGTCATATGCTTTTTTGTTATGATAGGGTTTGTCTAAACAAAGGCAAAGTTGAGGATTACTAGATGAAAACAGCGAAGTTTAATAATGCAATCATTGATTTGAATCATATGAACCGAGAATTATACCAATTTATTTATGAAAATGGCAAAAAGGGAAAGCTCCATTGCCCAGCTTGTGGTGATCCTGTTCGGTTCTACATAGGGATTGAAAAGGAACCTTTCTTTTATCATATACATAAGGAAGATAAGAAGTGTGGGGATCCTCCAACCCTCCTTATATCAAAACATAACGAACAACAAGAGTATAAGGAACAAAATGGATTTAGAATTCCAAAATCCCGATCCATAACAGCAGAAACTCCGGCAGGAAACACTTATAAAAAAGCACAGACATTGAAAATAAAAACTCCTTTTACTCCAGCCAAACGATATGAAATGAATGAATCATTTCATTATTTACATGATTTAAAAGAAGCTGGTGTCGTTCTTGATCATAATCAGGCTAAGGCTGTATCCCGTGTAAATGGACCGCTCCTTGTTCTTGCAGGAGCCGGCAGCGGAAAAACTCGGGTATTGACAGCAAGAACTGCTTTCATGATTACTGAGCATGGAATTGACCCAAAATCAATTATGCTCGTTACTTTTACAGCGAAAGCCGCTGCAGAAATGAAGAAAAGGCTCTTGACCTACCCAAGCATTGACCAACATAAAATTCAGCAAATTGTATCTGGCACCTTTCATAGTCTTTTCTATCGGATATTAGTCTTTCATTCTCCCCAGGAATGGTCTGCTTCTAAACTTTTAAGCAAGGGCTGGCAGCGGGACCAGCTTATAAAACAGGCTGGAAGAACCTTAAACATAGATGAGAAGGAATTCGCCTTTGATCTCGCTTTACAGCAAATTAGCTTTTGGAAAAATTCCATCATACCCGCGGATCAGGTTAGACCTGAATCTGCCTGGGAGGAACAGGTTGCTCTTCTTTATCAGCTTTATGAGCAAGAGAAAAGGAAAAATGAATGGTTTGATTTCGATGATATGCTGCTTGGATGTTATACATTATTTCAAAATGAACCGTCAATTCTAGCCAAGTACCAAAAGCGGTTTCAATACTTTTTAATTGATGAATTTCAAGACATTAATAAAATACAGTATGAATTAATTAAAATGATGTCAGCACAAACGCAAAATGTATGTGCAGTTGGGGATGATGACCAATCTATATATGCTTTTCGCGGCAGTAATCCCCAATACCTGCTAGATTTTGAAAAAGACTTTTCTACAGCAGAAATCGTCATATTAAGTCAAAATTACCGTTCTTCACATGAAATTGTATCTACTGCAAATGAAGTAATTTCACAAAATAAAAATCGCCATGTGAAGAAAATGCAAGCTCAAGTATCTGGAACAAATCCGCCAGTTGTTTTCTACCCTTATGATGAAGAAGAAGAAGCGACGGCAATTGTTACTGATATGCAGGAAAAAATAGCAGAAGGCTTTCAGCCAAGTGACATCGTTGTTTTATTCCGTACAAATACCGGAAGCCGCGCCATTTTTGAACGATTGACTAACTCCAGCCTTCCCTTCAGGATTGAAATGGATGCGGAGTCTTTTTATGACCGTTTTATCGTAAAAAGTATGCTGAGCTTTTTACAGCTGTCTATTATTGAAGATAATCAAGATGCGCTTAAGAATATTCTTCCGGCTCTTTTTGTAAAGCAAACAGCGATGAGGGATTTGATCGCAGAAAGTATTTTAAAAGATTGCTCCCTTCTTGAATGCCTGAAATATATAAAAACAGGTTTTTCTTTTCAAGAAAATAAATTGAAAAAGAGTGTAAAAGTGATCCGATCTTTATCACAAATGTCACCTGTTTCAGCAATTGAAGCCATTGAAAAGGAGCTCGGATTTCAAGACTTTGTTAAAAAGAGGGGCGCTGATGGCAATAAGATGGAGAAAGGCTCTGATGACCTTAAAGACCTTAAAGTTGCTGCAAGGAACTTTACTTCAATTGAGGATTTATTAAATCACGCAGACCATATGCGAGCTATGAATAAGGAAATGAAGGCTTTCAGCAAAAAAAATCAAAATGCTATTTCATTAAGCACGATACACCGAGCAAAAGGACTAGAGTATAAAGTCGTCTATATATTAGGGACCGTTGATGGAAATTTGCCTCATGATTATGCCTTAGAAGCATTTCGGAATGGAGATTCTTCCTCAATTGAAGAGGAGCGTCGACTTCTGTATGTAGCAATTACAAGAGCTATGGAATACTTGTACATTTCAATTCCCGAAAAAAGACGCGGAAAGCAGGCTGCCCCCTCAAGATTCCTTTCCGCTATTCCAAAGCAATCAATGGTAATGAAGGAATTTTCGCAACAATAAGAGAGACTGTCCTGTAAGGTGCCTGGCACCTTTTCTTTAGGACAGCCTTTTTTTTCTTTATTTTTTATTAATCATTTGTGAAATGGTGCCAAAATCAAGCTGTTTGCCATCTGTGATAATTGATTTTACAATTTTGTCCTCAGTTTCTTTATTTACTGGCCTATTTGCAATTTGCGACACCCTTCTAATGACACTTCTCACTGTTTTTTCATCTTTAAAATTTGCATTTTGTAATGAATTAGCTAATTCAAATACATCCTTCATATTAACGCCAGTTTTCTGCTCAATATTCTTAAACAAATTATTATCCATTTTTAGATTCACGCCCTTTCATAAACTACTTTATATACTATGAAATTGGGCGTAAAACGTGAAAAAAAAACAGGCTAATGGAAAACATCTACCTGTTTTTTAGAAGTATTATAAAAAGCTGGCACCAACAATAATTAATAAGATAAACAACACAACAATCAAGACGAAATTTGAGTGGAAGCCGCCACCAAAACCACATCCACCAAAGCCGCATCCTCCGAAACCAAAGCCCATATCCTTACACCTCACTTTATTTATTCTTTAACACAATATGAAATATGATGAAAAGGTGTGTGGGCAAGCTCCTATATTTGTCTTATGATTTTAAGAAATGGATTTTTTATCCTTTTGGCTTAAAGATAAGGGCCCCGATAAATCCGAATACGATAGCTGCGGAAATACCTGAACTTGTGACCTCAAACATTCCTGTTAATACGCCTACAAGGCCATGCTTCTCCGCTTCATTTAACGCCCCATGAACAAGTGAGTTCCCAAAGCTTGTAATGGGGATAGTTGCACCAGCACCAGCAAAATCAATTAATGGCTCATATAGACCAACACCATCTAGGATGGCTCCTATCACGACAAGAAGGCTTAAAGTATGTCCTGGTGTTAGTTTCGCAACATCAAATAATAATTGGCCAATCACACAAATAATTCCTCCAACGACAAAAGCCCAAAAAAACATTGGAAGCATCTGTATACCCCTCCTTCACTTGTTATCCATTTCGATTGAAACCGCATGTGCAATGCAGGGAATAGTCTCATTTTGCTGAAAGGTTAATGGTGACAAAAGTGCGCCAGTAGCCACAGCTAAAATTCTCCTATAAACACCCTGTTTCATTTGATTCAGCAAATGTCCATAAAGAACGGTTGCTGAACAGCCTGCTCCGCTCCCCCCGGAATTGACTGGCTGATAGTCTTTATATATAAGCAATCCACAATCTTGGAATTTATCCTTTTCAATTTTCAATCCAGCATTCGTCAATAACTCATGAGTTGCACTTTGCCCAATTTGTCCTAAATCTCCAGTTACAATTAAATCGTAGTATGATGGATCTAATTGTAAATCCTTGAAATGAGCTTTAATGGTTTCGGCAGCAGCAGGCGCCATCGCCCCCCCCATATTAAATGGGTCCGTGATTCCCATATCAACGACTTTGCCAATGGTTGCAGCAGTTGTATAGGGAAGATTTTCATTGCCTTCGTTTACTTTTACAAGGGCCATCCCTGCACCAGTAATCGTCCATTGAGCTGTAGGGGGCTTTTGTCCGCCGTATTCAGTGGGATATCTAAACTGTCTTTCTGCAGCCGCATTATGACTTGCTGCGCCTGTAAGTATATATTTGGCACCTTGATTATTAATGATAAATGAGGCGAGTGCTAAACCCTCCATAGAAGTAGAGCAAGCTCCGAATATTCCAAAATACGGAATTTGATTCGTTCTTGCACTAAAGCTTGTTGGGGTAATTTGATTAATTAAATCTCCCGCAATATAGAAGTGAACATCGTCTTCCTGCAGATTGCCCTTTTTTAAAGCTGCTTCGCAGGCTTCTTCAATTAGTACTCTGTGAGCCTTTTCATATGAATCCTGTCCCATCCATAAATCATCATGCAGAACATCGAAATCATTCGCAAGTTTACCATTTGCTTCAAATGGACCTCCTGATACACCGGTTGCCGCAATAATAGGACGATTCTGGAATACCCAAGATTGCTTCCCTCTAAGCATTACAAAACACCCCATTGAATTAATATCGTTTTAATTAAAGCAACAACAAATGCTGAAAAGACTCCGAATAAAATGACAGAGCCCGCTAGCTTAAACATGTTTCCCCCAACTCCAAGAACAAATCCTTCCGTTTTGTGTTCAATCGCTGCAGAAATAACTGCATTTCCAAACCCTGTTACAGGTACAGCAGTTCCCGCTCCACCGTATTGGGCAATATGATCGTAAACGCCGAAGCCTGTAAAAAGCATAGAAAGGAAAACCATCGTGGCAACAGTGGGATTTCCAGCTGTTTGCTCTGTAAAGTTGAAATAATATATATAGAAATACGTAATGGCCTGTCCAATTGCACAAATTACGCCGCCCACCCAGAAGGCTCTAAGGCAGTTTTTTAAGATGGGGCGTTTCAGCTCATGCTTTTGCTGCAATGTTTGATATTTTTGTTGCTCGGGTGTAAGTTTCTTCTGGTCCTTCCCCATAATATTCTCCTTTCTATGCCATTTCTTGTTTAAGCCTAATTATTTCTTGTAATTTTTGATTTGCTTTTTTATCTGTGAAATTCGGGTCTTTCATTCTTTCATTTAGCTTTATAGCTTCAAGGAAAATTTTATAATCACTGGAGACCGTGAATTTTTCGTCCTTGTATTTTTTCTCCAGCATATCCGACATTCTCTTCTCGATTTTTTTCATTTGAAACCGGTACATATGCTTTACCTTATAGGCTACTAGCGTATCCTTTTTTCCTTTTAAGACCGCAACATCATATATTTCTTTCATAGAACTGATGTCTTGTTTAATGCTTTCCACTAAATCAAGCTTTTCTTCCGTGTTGCTTTCAAGTAATGCCGGACTTGGATTTGTCGTTTTCACTAACGCCAGCTCACTCTTTTTCGGCTCGTCAGTCCCTATCCCACAGCCTGATAATCCTGCAGCAAATATGAACATAATAATGCAAAATTTTGTCCTCATAAATCTTCCCTTCCTTTTTCGTCCGTTATCACAAGCAGCTTCATAAATCAATTTCGCCTCGGCGAAATTGCGCCCAGATTTTTATCGAGCTGGCTCGATAATTTCCTCTAAAAAATCTGAGGCATCCGCCGGAGGCTTCACTTCATTCAGCCAGAGTTTGAACCCCGACTGAATTAGATGTTTTAGACAATCATCTCTGACTTATAGAAATAGAAGACTTTTTGCTGAATGAAGTGAAGCATTTCTTCATTTATTGTCCACGATTCATAGAAAATTTATGAATTTACAAACCACCAAATTATGTAAATAAAAAGCAACCTGAAGCCAGACATTAAAAAAACAGCCGGAATTTCCGACTGTGTGCAATTACTTTGTTTTTTTCGTTGTCTTCCCGCATCCACAACCTTTTTTCTTCTTTGTTGGTTGATTTGGTTGATTTGGTTGATTTGGTTGATTTGGTTGATTTGGTTGATTTGCTTGATTCTTTATTAGTACAGAACTTTTTTTATACATATTACTCTCACCCCTTATTAAGTTTCATTCTTATGGTTCATACTTGACCTTTCTTTACCCACATTTCGCTGGCATTTACTAGTTCCCTTCATATAATATATGAGCAACAGTTTAAGCTTGTGTAAATCAGCGGCCTATATTGGTTATTCATTTAGCATTTTTTGAACAATTGTTTCAATAATGGATGCCAGCCCTGCCACAGCAAGAATAATAAGGATAGGAATAGCTAATGACATAAAGTATATATACACAACACACACGAAAATAGATGTCCAAACACCCGTACACCAGTAGCAGCTTAGCAATTCACCGATAAATCCGCGAATGCCGCCTTTTTTCGGAGTAACATAAATATCAATGCCTCCAGCTTCATTTTTCTCCTCTAATTCATCAAAAAAAGGACTTCTTAAAAATTCAGTTATTTTGTCATAGACCAATAACCTAGTTAGTCTAAAGCTTGCCAGGGCTAGTATCAATAATTCCATTAAGGATAATTCCAAGCTATTTCCATCCTTTCGTAAAAAAATTGCCTATTTTTTAATAAAACAAGGCGTTTGTCCGTAACCCATAGGGCACTTCAGCAATATGTTATTAGTGTAGTATCACAAGAATCAAATAAGGAGGAAACTATAATGGGTTGTGGAAAAAAAGACGACAACTTCAAAAATCACAATCAGGGCTGTGTATGTGAAGTAGTCCGTGCGATAAAAGATATTCAAGAAAATGCAGAAGAAGAATGCCAATGCCCTTCCAACTGCTTTCTAGAACCGCTTGGAGCTATCTCACCTGCTGCAAAGGGAAGACCAATGCGCCCGGATACACGCGTTATTGTCCTTAGCACTGATGATGGAACACCTTTCCATGCTTTTTTCACCAATAATAGAACTAGAATGGGTATGGGTATGGGAAGAGATAGCAAAGACAAAGATCAAGCATGTGTCTCCATCTTCTTCAGGGTTGAAGATGTATTTGATAACTGCTGTGCAGTCCTTCGTGTCCTAGAACCGGTTAAAATGGAAAGCAAGGGAGATAAAGACCAACAAGGACAGAATCAAAATCAGCAAATGCAAAGATTTAAGCCAGTAAACCTTGTAAAAGATGGCGTCATTGACTTAAATGCAGTATGCGATGTTGACTTTTTCCGCAGTACAGGAGACTGCATTACAGTTGACCTTAGCTGCTTCTGTGCAGTCCAATGTATTGCTGACGTAGATTTAAATATTTGCGAATAACATTAATGAAAAAAGAAGCCAGTCGTTTAAAACGGCTGGCTATTTTTTTATGCTATTTTCTTAATCCAACCATTCGGATTTCTTTGATTGATTGAATATGAAGTTCTTTCGTTTTACCATCTAATAACTTGATTTCAATCATTTCCTCTGTTTTTCCAATCAATACCCCTCGAAAGCTGCTCGCATCCGTTTCAAACGTACAAGGGACGGGTGGAAGCTGTTTAGGAAAGTTCAATAAATAATTTAAACGTTCCTCGGTATTCATTGCTTTAAAGCTCTTAAGCCGTTTAAAAGATAGGCTCGGCATTTTTTTAATATGTGGCGTGAAAGGCTTATCCTCTTGTGTTTCTCTGTTTTCAGCTTCGAATTCCTCAATTATTTCTGTAGCCTTTGTACTTTCCTTCACTTCCTCATTCTGTACTTCACCAGAATCATGTAAGTGTGCAGGACTTCCCTCTTTCTCCTCCATTTCATCAGGTTCTAGTAAAGTATGAGACGAATGCGGGGTCACATCATTATCTTCTTTTTTGTTTGTGTAAACTTCCTGCATATTGGCCTTAGGGAATTGTATTGTTGGCTGCAAAATATGGAAAAAGGGTTCTTTCTCATTCTTTTTTAGCATGATTATCTACCTCCATAACAAATGGGTTCATTTATAAGTATGCAAATAATATGCTTTCGTTTCCATTTGGAGGGAAAAGGTGACGATATTATTGCTGTAGGCAAAAAGAAAAACCCGTTTCACATGGAAACGGGCTGTTATATTACAGGATATGAAAACCGGAATCAACGTGAATATTTTCACCAGTAATACCACGGGATAAATCACTAAAAAGGAATGCAGCCGTATCGCCAACCTCTTCAGGTGTAGTTGTTCTCCGTAGTGGAGATCGCTCTTCAATCTCCTTAAGGACTAAATTGAAATCACTTACCCCTTTTGCAGAAAGTGTCCTAATTGGACCTGCAGAAATAGAATTGACTCGAATACCGGCTTTACCAAGATCATTGGCTAAATATTTAACACTCGCATCAAGAGAAGCTTTCGCAACACCCATGACGTTATAGTTTTTGATTGCACGCTCACCGCCTAAATACGTTAAGGTAACGATGCTTCCTCCCTCAGTCATTAAATCCTTCGCAACCTTCGCTACAGCAGTTAAAGAGTAGGAACTAATGTTGTGTGCCAGTAAAAATCCGTCTCTCGTAGTATTCATGTAATCGCCTTGAAGCTCCTCTTTGTTAGCAAAAGCAATACAATGTGCAAGTCCGTGAATTGTGCCAACTTGCTCTTTAATTTCTGCGAAGCATTTGTCAATATCCTGATCATTTGTTACGTCACAAGGCAAAACAAGGGAATTTGCCCCCTCAAGGGATTCAGCTAACTCACGAACACTTCCCTCCAGGCGTTCACCCGCATAAGTAAAAATTAATCGGGCGCCTGCATTATGAAGGGATCTAGCAATCCCCCATGCGATACTGCGCTTATTTGCTACACCCATGACAACAAAGGTTTTTCCATTTAAAGAAAGAGTCATTCTTTCCAGCCCCCTAAGTATTGTTACATGTTATTAGTACCTAGTACTAATTTTACTATAATATTTAGAAAAAGGAAAGAAAGGAGTTGAAAATGATTCTATTCAGCACCATTCACAAAATTCAAGCTCCCGTTTTAAATCATCGACATATTTTTTTGTTCCAGTCACAATTAAACGATCGTTTATATGGAGCTCCGTTTCCCCATGTGGAACAATGGAATCAAGTCCCCTAAAAATCCTCACAATAATGACATCCCCCGTAAAAGGAAACTCTCTTAAAGTCATGCCATTAAATTGTTCATTAAGCATTTCGATTTCATACAATGCATTTTCCTGATTTGTTAATATATCCATAACACTTGGTGTTTCGATTAATGCTCTTAGCAAGGTTTTTTGTGACAATAATACTGAAAAAACTTCGATGTTATGCTCCTTCATACTTTCTTGAAGGTCGGGGCTTTCAAGTCGGCATATGACCCGCTCCACTCCCTGTTCCTTAACGGCAATGGCAAGTGTAGCATTTAATTCCTCATCTCCAGTTGAGATTACAACAATATCTGATTGTAAAACATTCTGCTCTTCTAGCGTTTCAATTAAATAGTTGTCTAGTTCCACAATATCGAATAAGGAATCCGCTAAATTTTTATCTGCCTTCTCTCGTTTTTTATGATAAAGGGTCGTCTTATAATGGCTTGAATGAAGTTCCCGATATACTGGGAGTGTCAGTTGATTTGCACCGATAAATGCCACTGTTAATGATTTTTGAGTATTTGCTTCCCTTGGGAATAATTTTTTAAAGACAACAGGGGTAAATACACTCGTAATAACAGCAACTAAGATTAATGTTCCGCTCATTTCGGCCGTAATAACACCAATTCTCTCGCCAATCGTTGCAGAGGCAATAACTAATGATAAAGTCGATGTCAAAAGAAAACCTGAAGCCATAACCGTTTTCATATCATACCATCTCTTTAATAAGTAGACAGGTACAAGCTTCGAAACTAGCAAGGCAATAAGCAAGAGAGGTATTAGCAAGAGCATTTTTTCATCGCTCAATAATGACCAAATGTTTAGATCAACACCGACCATTACGAAAAATATTGGAATTAAAAAGCCATAACCGAAAGAGTCAAGCTTATGAATCATTTCCTGATTAGGAGCTAGCAAGGATACAAGCACGCCTGCAAGGAAGGCGCCGAGAATATTCTCTGCCCCCACTGATTCAGATAATGCAACGAGCAGGATGATTAAGGTGAATACAGCTCTCGTGCCTATTTGAACAGTCCCAGTCGACATAGCCTCGAAAAAATTTCCGTTTTTGAATCGTCTTCCAATAAAATATAAGAGGACTCCTGCAGCAAAAAGAATAAGCAATAACCACACATTGCCTTCTCCGCCATCATAAAGAGAAACAAATACGGCTAGTAAAATCATTGTGACTAGGTCAGCAATAACAGCAACCAATAGAATAATTTGGCCTATGCCAGTCTTCATGAGATGAGCTTCCTTTAAAGTTGGGACGACAACACCTAATGAAATAGTAGAGATAATTAAGGTCATCAAAAAAGCATTTTCAATAAATCCGGCTATTACAAATAAATAGGAAAGCCCCAATGAAACAAGAAATATCCCAGCAAATATAATAAACGATGCAGAAAATGAGTTCGGCTCTAATTTACCGCTTGGCAGCTTTTCCCGCTTCTTATTACTAGAGAATGCAGTAAAGTCAATTTCTAGGCCGCTAAGAAACATTAGAAAAATAAAGCCAAGTGTTGAAAGCGTTTCAAGCCACATATCTGGCTGAACAAGATTAAAGCCGCTTTTCCCAATCAAAAGCCCCATCAAAATTTCCGCAACGACAACGGGTATGAAATGGATCTTTAACCGATGCAATAATATCGGTGTTAGGAAAGCTATTACGATCACAATGACCAAAGAAGCTAACGAAACACCATGTTCTTCCATCTAATCACTCCTTCAATCAGCAAGTGTCCACAACTGGTGTCTGGCACCTATTTAGGTAAAAACCCCAAAAACATATTTGCGATAGTAAAGTAAATTAAAATACTGATAATATCATTGATTGTGGTAATGAAGGGACCTGAAGCAACAGCTGGGTCAATTTTGAATTTGTGCATAGCTAACGGAATGATCGCACCAGCTAAAGTTGCAATAATTAAGGTGCAAAAAATAGAAACTCCAACTAATATTCCTAAATATAAATTCCCTTTCCAAATAAAAATGGTTACCGTGACAAGGACTCCACAAATTGTACCAGTGATTAAGCCAGTACCAGCTTCTCGATAAATTAACTTGAGCTTGCTTTCTTTTTCCAAATCACCGGTTGCAATCCCACGAACAACAACGGCTAATGCCTGTGTTCCAGTATTTCCAGCCATTCCGGCAATTAAAGTTATGAATGCCCCTAATATGGCCGCCTTCTCCAGCGTTGCTTCAAAACGAGCAGCAAGGCTTGCCGTTCCCATCCCTAAATACAGGAGGATAATTAGCCATGGCAGCCTTTTGCGGGCAGCTGAAAAAGGACTGCGGTCAATTGTATCCATATCTGACACTGCAGCAAGCTTCGAGTAATCATCAGATGCCTCTTCTTCCATAACATCCATAATGTCATCAACCGTTATGATTCCTAACAGATGGTTTTGAAAGTCGACAACAGGCAGCGCTAGAAAATTATAATCTTTTATTTTTCGCGCAACTTCTTCCTGATCATCGCCAACGGATACCGAGACGATTCTTTCATTTGTTATTTCTGAAATCATTGTGTCATCATCATTCACAATTAAATCTCTAAGGGAAATGACTCCTGCTAGTCTCTCTTCTTCATCAAGAACATAGATATAGTAAATCGTTTCTGCCTTTGGCGCTTCTTTTTTTAATATATACATGGCAGACCGAACCGTCTGATTGGAAGCAATGGAAACAAAGTCAGTTGTCATGATACTTCCGGCTGTATATTCCTCATAATGAAGCAGATCTTTGATTTCCTGTGCTGCTTCTTCATCCATAATCGTTAAATAACTGACAACCTGATCCTTTTCAAGCTCATTTAAGACATCAACTGCATCATCAACGTACATTTTTGAAATCATTTCAGCTGCATAGTTTGGATTCATTTCTGCCAAGACATCTTGATAGCTTTCATCATCTATTTCTAAGTTTTCAAATAATGTTGCCATTTCTTCTGGGGAAAGATAATGATAAATTCTTTCACGCGTGTCTTCATCTAATTCCTTAAAAAATGAAGCCTGATCATAAGGATGCAGCTCTAGAAATTCATCCCGGAATTTTTCTATATCTTCATTTTGTAAAGAATTGATGAGCAATTCCCTGTCCATATGATGAGTGGCTTTCTCACTTAAAGCTTCCTCCATATTTCACAGCCCCCTCTCTTCATCAAGCATATACGCCTGAATACTCCATAATACTAGCAAATTATAACATCCTTGTCGCTTGATTTAAGCAAAAACATAACCATTTATCTAGCTTAACTTATGATAAAAGAATATCTCCCCATACTTTCCCCTCTTTACCCTTTTATATCATGAATTAACCTTAGCTAACCATTTTATGAAGCAATAAAATTTAACTATTTTGAGTAGATAATCAGGATAAGAATCGCCTTTATTGATATGATAAAAGTAAAAAAGGAGTTACGTATGAAGCTTGATATTATAGGAGATATTCACGGATGTTTTCATGAATTTAATGAGCTGACCATTAAGCTTGGCTACAGCTGGGAGAAGGGCATACCCATTCACGACAAAAGCAGAAAATTAGCATTCGTAGGAGATTTAACAGATCGTGGTCCACACTCTTTAAAAGTGGCGGAAATTGTTTGCAGGCTTGTTAGCGGAGGTTACGCATATTATGTACCTGGAAATCATTGCAACAAGCTATACCGCTTCTTCTTGGGGAATAAAGTTCAGCTTACCCATGGCCTTGAAACGACCGCTGCCGAATATGATTCTCTTGATAAGAAAAATCAACAGGCTATTCGAGAAAAATTTATGAACCTGTATGAGGATGCTCCGCTTTATGCTGTGCTAGATGGAGGGAAGCTAATCATTGCCCATGCAGGCATACGTGAAGACTATATTGGCCAGCATTCTGAAAAGGTAAAAACCTTCGTACTATATGGAGATATTACAGGAGAAAAAAATCCAGACGGCTCGCCTGTCCGAAGAGATTGGGCTCAAGCCTATCATGGAAAAGCGGTAATTGTGTATGGTCACACACCTGTAAAGGAGGTCAGGATCGTGAATAATACATACAATATCGATACAGGTGCTGTATTTGGAAACAAATTATCCGCTCTAAAATACCCAGAAATGGAGATTGTGTCCGTACCATCAACATTGCCGCTTGTTGAAGAAAAGTTTCGAAAGATTTAGCTCTTACAAAAGTAAAGGGTGACCATTACTAACAGTCACCCTCCATCTGAAGTATTTTTCTCATATCATCAGGCAATTCCTGATTAAAAGTCAGCTTTTCTTCCGTAATGGGATGAACAAACGAAAGCTTGCTGCAATGCAGTGCCTGGTGTGAAAGCAAGTCAAGATTTCCACCATAGAGATCATCTCCGAGCAATGGATGGCCTAAATAAGACATATGCACTCGGATTTGATGGGTACGCCCTGTTTCAAGTCTTAGCTTTAGATAAGTAAAGTCCCGATATATACGAATGACCTCATAATGAGTGCAGGCATATTGCCCTTCTGGATTAACTTCTCTTTCAATAATACTATCCTTCTTTCTTGCTATTGGCTGCCTAATAACACCGCTCTCTTCTTTCAGGACCCCTTTAGCAAGCGCTTCATATTCTCTGTTTATCATTCCAGCTTTTTGCTGCTTGCTAAACAAATGATGGATATGCCGATGCTTGGCTACTAGGACGATTCCTGATGTATCACGATCAAGTCTTGTTACGATATGGGTTGTTGCGTTTAAACCGATTTGCTGATAATAGCCGATTAAGGCATTTGCGAGGCTGCCGTCAGGATGCTCCCTTGAAGGTATGGTACTAATGCCAGCAGGCTTATTTACTACTAGTATAAAGTCGTCTTCATACAATATGTTTAGCGGAAGCTCTTCCCCTCTAATCCCATCACTTGGAATTTCTTCTGGAAATCCAATAATCAGGATGTCACCTTCTTTTAGAGAATAACGGACCGTTGTTTCATTTCCATTTACAGAAATAAAACCGCCTTTAAATTTAATATCTGTTAAAGACGTTTTCGAAATATCCTTTTCATATAAAAAATCTTTGATGTTTTTATTTTCGTCCTCTGAAGTTATGTGCCACATTAGTTCAAACCTTGACATCCCGATTCTTGTCCACCTTTTTCTTTCATTACTATTTTAATCAGCCACAAATGAATCATGAACTCTTTTCCAGAAAGGAAACGGTCGAAAGCGGGCAAAGCGGATCTTTTCATCGGCCACCCGGAATTGAATTGATTTTACATCCTTATGAAGCAGATTTAAATGATCAATTGTAATTTGAAAATCAGGGCCATTAACCGGCTTTAACATACAAGTATGGTGTGCGGGAAGAACTAGCGGTGAGCCAACAGTCCGAAACACTTTATTATTGATAGAAGCCATTTCCGCAATTTGAATAGCAGATAAGGAAGGATGAAGAATTGCGCCGCCTAATGCTTTATTATAGGCGGTGCTCCCCGAAGGAGTTGATACGCATAACCCATCCCCTCTAAACCGTTCAAAGTGTTGCCCGCGTATTTCTACATCCATTACG
Organism: Bacillus sp. JJ1773; assembly: GCF_036962035.1. Lineage (NCBI taxonomy): Bacteria > Bacillati > Bacillota > Bacilli > Caryophanales > Bacillaceae > Bacillus > Bacillus sp. JJ1773. The sequence goes on along the minus strand of NZ_JBALNX010000061.1, from coordinate 11,164 downwards.
AGGGTGGCATCAACCGCCTTAACCGTTGATTCATTTAAGGCAAGATAGCGGGTTTCTCTGCCCCCATGCTGATATCGAATAATAACCTCCAGCAACGGGTATTCACTCACCTGAAATGGAGTTTTCGCAATCGCAATTACGAGTTTCTCAATCTCCTCAGGCACCCAATCCGCATAAAAGCCTAAATGCCCCGTATGAATCCCAACAAATGCTGTTTTGTCCAAACGGCCGGTATAACGATGAAAAGCGTACAACAACGTGCCATCCCCGCCAATTGAGACGACAATATCAGGCTTCTCTTCGTCATAAATAAGATCAAAATCCAATAAATACGTTCTCATTTTATGCATGAGTGCATTAGATTTATTATCGCCTTTCGAGGTAATGGCAAATTTCATCGCAATATCTCCTTTACAAACATTTAACTTTTATGTGACTTAGGGTTGTTGCCTTGCTGTTCTTTATTTCTTGAAAAAAAGGCTTGGGCTTCCTGGATTTCCCCTCGAATTAGCGACATTTCTTCATCAAGCATGAAGGCTGCCTCTGCTGCCCTTTGAAGTCTCATTTGAATATCCTTTGGAAACTGACCCTTATACTTATAATTTAGCGAATGTTCAATGGTAGCCCAAAAGTTCATCGCAAGTGTACGAATTTGAATTTCAGCTAAAATCTGTTTTTCACCGTTAATCGTTTGAACTGGGTAGCGAATGACAACATGGTAAGAACGATAGCCGCTTACCTTCTTATGAGAAATATAATCTCGTTCTTCCACTATTTCAAAGTCATTTCGCTTTCTTAACAATTCAACAACCTTTTTAATATCATCTACAAACTGACACATCATTCGAAGTCCTGCAATATCCTGCAATTCCGTGTCTAATATATCTAATGGAATACTCTTTTGATTTACCTTATCAAGTATACTTGCAATAGGCTTTACTCTTCCCGTTACAAATTCGATTGGCGAGTGAGTACCTTCTTGTTCAAATTGTTTACGCATTCCTTTAAGCTTTATCTTTAATTCTTCCACAGCCTGCTTATATGGAGCTAAAAATTGATCCCAATTTTTCACGTCATCAACACCTCATCCGAAAATATTGTCTAATTAAAATCTGCCTTAAAAGGAATGTAGGCTAGATTATGTATGGGCGGATGATTATTCAATTGATTAAAAAATGCTTTCGACTTTTTTAACCATATCTTCTCCGTAATTACTATTCCCTTTAATATTTTCAATTAGGTAGCCGAACTCTTCTATAAATCCCGGAAGATGGATTCGATCCTTACCATCTGTTAAATAAACCTTAAACTCCAAATCCAATGCTTCCTTAAGCTGCGACCAAATGGTTTGCGGGATGGCTAAATATGTATACTCTTCATCCATGTCTGTTATGTAAATAAAGGAAAGATTATCTGAATCAACTAACATCTGCTCCATTGGCTTTAAATTAATTACGGCGTAACCTTCCTCTACTTTGATTTCAACTGCCTTTTCATTCACTTTGAAACTTGCGTCAATTATTGATATTTTTTTTGTCATCATTTCTACCTCCAAACTTATCTTATTTTATCGCAGATTATCGGGCAATAAAACCCTAATATAAGTATTTAGCAGAATCTATTTCCCAAAAAAATTGCAGTAAACAATTATGAAGGAGATAATTAGACTGTAACCCTTTGAAAGGAATGAAGAATTTGTCGCAAACAATTGAAATTGAATTAAAAAATATACTTACAAAACAAGAATTCAACAAGTTAAAAAACTTTTTTCAGTTTAACGATGAAAATTTTTTCACACAGGAAAATCATTATTTTGATACGAAAGATTTTGCATTAAAAAAGGCCGGCTGTGCCCTTAGAATTAGAAGAAAGAATAATAAATTTGAATTAACTCTTAAGCAGCCTCACGGGGACGGACTTCTTGAGACGAATGAACATCTTACTGATGAGATGGCTGAGAACATGTTCAACACTGGAAAAATAATGGCTGAATCTATTAGAAATATAATTGAGGCAATGGAGATCGATCCTAACCTCATGCAGTATTTTGGCTCATTAACAACAATTAGAGCCGAAACAGCCTATAGGAATGGATTAATCGTATTGGATCATAGTTATTATTTAAATAAAGAGGATTTTGAGATAGAATATGAAGTAAGTAATAGAGAAAAAGGCCTCGAAGTGTTTTCAGAACTGCTATTAAATTTAGATATCCCTATACGTAAAACTGACAATAAAATTATGCGTTTTTATAAAGAAAAATATAATCAGCAAGCTGGTTTTTAAAAAGGAGAACTAAGAAAATGAATGTAGAGCAATTAAAAATTATGCTAGACTTGCAGGCACTAAAAAACTTTGACATTTCTCAAGCTTCTTCAGAAAATAGCCAAGTATTTCAGGAGCTGCTGAATCATTTATTACAAGAAACGAATTTGCCTGATTCAACTGTAAGTGAAAATCAATTTGAGAAGTTAACCAGTTATACCGATAACAGCCCTTCACCGGTGATAAATAGGCCATCACTGCCACCATTCATGCTTACTAAACTATCAGGTTCCGGAACGGACACAACTTTTGATGAAATTATTGAAAAAGCATCAGAGCATTATCGTATTCCAGCCAAATTGTTAAAATCAGTCATAAAGCAGGAGTCTAATTTTAATCCGTCAGCGATTAGCCATGCAGGCGCATCTGGATTAATGCAGCTTATGCCAGAAACAGCAAAGGAATTAGGTGTGAAAAATGTTTTTGACCCGCAAGAAAATGTTTTTGGCGGAGCGAAATATTTACGTCAAATGCTAAATAAATATGATGAAAATATTGAACTAGCTTTAGCAGCCTACAATGCTGGACCAGGAAATGTGGATAAACACGGTGGGATTCCCCCATTCAAAGAAACGATTAATTACGTTCGAAAAATTAAGAGTGCATTTCTGTCCTGAACTTACCTTCGTCTATTGCTTCAATAGACATTTTTTGTTGAAAAATTAAGGCAGACTGCCCCTTCAAAAAATTCCCTTGAAATTTTTTGAAAGCTATTTGTTTGAGTTAAAAATCACTCATTGATAGAATGAAAAGAGATTACTTGATCAATTGCTAATCATTTTTCATTATATCTGCTATTAGGCTTAACATTATATAACTCAAATAAGGGAGATTTTTTATTATGGTCGAGAAAATGCATACACCGTTCGATGCGATTGGGGAAGAGAAGCTCCACCTACTTGTGGAAGCTTTTTATCGTCGCGTGGGACAACATCCCGATCTCGTTCCTATTTTTCCAGATGATTTAACGGAAACGGCAAGAAAGCAAAAGCAATTTTTAACCCAATACTTGGGCGGCCCCCCATTATATACATCTGAACATGGTCATCCGATGCTTCGTGCCCGGCATCTGCCTTTCGAAATAACCGAAACTAGAGCCAAGGCATGGCTTTCATGTATGACAGAAGCAATGGATGAGGTTAAACTGGAAGGACAAATAAGAGAAGATTTTTATGCAAGACTCTTTTTAACTGCACAGCATATGATTAATACATCTGAAAATGAAATGATGAAAGGTGAGAACTTGTGAACAATCAGGAATCATTCGAATCAAAGTCGCCATCACCTCATTGTCATGGCAATGAGAAAAAGCCGCTTGAATTGTACTTGTTCATTGATCCTCTTTGTCCTGAATGCTGGGCCCTTGAACCCATCTTAAAAAAACTCATGATTGAGTATGGTCGTTATTTTTCCATTAAGCATGTCATAAGCGGAAGATTGTCGACATTAAATATAGGCAGAAAGCATAGCTACGAAAATATTGCTGAGCTTTGGGAAAAAACAGCAAGCCGTTCAGGAATGTCCTGTGACGGGAACCTTTGGTTTGAAAATCCCATTTCATCCCCGCATCTTGCATCAGTTGCAATAAAAGCTGCAGAGCTGCAAGGCAGAAGAGCCGGAATACGGTTTTTGCGAAAATTGCAGGAAGTGTTATTCTTGGAAAAGCAAAATGTCTCAAGCCTGGATGTATTAAGAGAGTGTGCAGAAAGTGTGGGCTTGGATGTAGCAGAATTTATTTCTGATATTCACTCTGATAGTGCAGCAAAGGCCTTTCAATGTGACTTAAAAATTACCGCAGAAATGGATGTACACGAAATTCCTACCCTTGTCTTTTTTAATGAAAATATCGAGGATGAAGGAATAAAAGTTACTGGTGTTTATCCTTATGAAGTGTATGAGCAAATTTTAGATGAAATGCTGGTAGAAAAGCCTGAACGCTCAGCTCCGCCCCCTTTAGAAATCTTTCTAAAGTATTTTAAATTTGTTGCTTCCAAGGAAATTGCGGTTGTCTACAATATGACGATCAATGAAGTAGACCGCGAAATGAAGAAGCTGCAATTAAAGCAAATAGTCGAACAAATTCCCGTTAAGTACGGAATGTTTTGGAAGTTTAATTCTTTAGATGAATTTTGAACTCATTTCTTATATCTCTATACCCCAAAAAAGACCATGCAAACTAATTTAGTCTGCATGGTCTTTTTTTATATATAATACGAAAAAAAGGGGATGGGAGAAATCTTTCACGGTCAAACAAGGGGTAGGTGTTTGTATGTGATCAACTTCATGTCTGTAATATAACATGAATTTAGAGAGAGCACAATAAGTTTGTGCTTTTATTCACAATATTGTCAAATACATTACATAATAGATGGACAGTTGAATATAATGTAATAACCATTAGGCCTATCTTTAAGTCACTTAACAATCTAACAGGAGGAGTTCGAGGTGAAAAAGCTTCCTTTTGTTCTAATGTTTGTCTTTATTTCTCTTTCCTTTATCTTAAATTTCTTCGCGCTTATGAAGATGTTTCCCCTTTATATAAGCTCACCGCTCTTATTTTTATCCATATTAATTCTCATTATCACGATTAATGACCGAAAGAAGTTTAAAGGATTTTGAATCTGTTATATAAAAGGAGAATGAAGTTTAGAACCTCATTCTCCTATTTTCATTATCCTAGCAATTTTTCCATTTCATTGAGCTTTTCTTCAAATACTTTACATGCATCCTCGACTGGTTTAGAGCTTGTCATATCTACCCCAGCTTTCTTTAGCACCTCTATAGGGTAATCGGAGCTTCCAGCCTTTAGGAAGTCAATGTAACGATCAACTGCCGGCTGGCCCTCTTCTAAAATTTGTTTACTTAATGCGGTAGCTGCACTAAAACCAGTCGCATATTGATAAACATAATAATTGTAATAGAAATGAGGAATCCGGGACCATTCTAATCCTATTTCCTCGTCAATGATTAGATTTTCCTCCCCAAAATATTTCTTATTCAGCTCATAATAATCTGTTGTTAATGCCTCAGCCGTAAGAGCTTCATTATTCTGGGCCTTTTGATAAATTAGATGCTCAAACTCTGCAAACATCGTTTGACGAAATACGGTGCCTCTAAAGCCTTCTAAATAATGATTTAATAAATAAATTCTCTTCTTATCATCATCCACTGTCTTTAATAAGTAATCGTTTAATAGCGCTTCATTGCATGTTGAAGCAACCTCTGCAACGAAGATCGAATAATTGCCATATGGATACTTTTGAGTTTTTCTCGTGTAATAACTATGAACAGAGTGGCCAAATTCGTGTGCCAATGTAAACAAATTATTTATATTATCCTGCCAGTTCATCAGTATATATGGATGCGTTCCATATGAACCAGATGAATAAGCACCGCTGCGCTTTCCTTTATTCTCGTAAATATCAACCCAGCGATTTTCAAAGCCTTCTTTCAATACGTTTAAATAATCTTCACCAAGCGGGGCTAAACCTTTAAGGATTAAATCTTTAGCTTTATCATACTTAACCTCCATTTTGATGTCTTTAACAAGCGGTGTGTAAAGATCATACATATGAAGCTCATTGACAGCAAGAACCTTTTGACGAAGCTTCACATAGCGATGCAGCAGATGCAGATTGTCATTAACTGTTTGAACAAGATTATCGTAAACAGATTCTGGAATATTATTAGCAGCTAAGGCTGAATGGCGAGCTGAGCTATAGTTTCTAATTCTCGCATTGAAATTATTCATTTTTACGTTTCCGCTTAATGTGCTTGCAAACGTATTGCGAAATTTTCCATATGTGTCATAAACAGCCTTAAATGCATCATGTCTTACCCTTTGATCTTCACTTTCAAGGAATCTGCTATAACGGCCATGTGTTACCTCAACCTCTTCCCCATTTTCATCCTTTATGGAAGGAAATTCCAAATCAGCATTATTAAGCATCCCAAATGTATTACTGGAAGCAGAAAACACTTCAGAAGCTTCAGCAAGCAATGCCTCCTGTTCAGCAGAGAGCACATGAGGACGCTGTAAATTAATTTCGTCCAACGATTGCCTGTAAAGCTGAAGCTCTTTCTTTTCCTCTAAGAAACCATTAATCTTTTCTTCATCAACGGCAAGAATTTCAGGAACAATATAGGCAAGATTGCTCGCTGCCTGTGAATATAAATTCTTTATGCGGTCATCCATGCCTTGATAATGAGAATTTGTTGTATCCTGATCATACCTCATATGAGCATATGTATAGAGCTTGCCAAGACGTTCGAGTAAATGGTCCTGATATTGTAATGCCTCATATAATAAATCAGCACTTTCCCCTAATTTTCCTTGAAACTTACTGGCTCCAGGTATTAGTGCTTTTACATCATTGAATTCCTTGTCCCATGCTTCATCATTTTGGAAAATATCCTCTAGCTTCCACGTGTCCTCAACATTGATTTCACTTCTCGCGGGAAGCTTTTTAACAGCCATTTCACTTGCCATTTTCCATCCTCCATTCAATATTTCGTGTACCGAAAAAGGGTGCAAATTATTATTTCGCTTTACAATAATGAAATCCCTTCTATGTTCATTATATTTCTGAATCGATATTTTTATCATACCCAGCTTAAACTCTTACTAATAATTTCCCTATATGATTGATAAAAAATTTTCTCACTTTCATACTGGGCTCCTTTTGTTTCATGTATGATAATCGGTTTAACCATCTTGAAAGAGTTTTGGCTTTCAGGCTGGAGTGTTTTTATTTTGACAAGTAAATCGATATATTCCTTCACCGCCATCAAGGCACTTCCCTTTCGAACTTGGGGAAGCTGTCTAATCTTTATCTCACGATTTCGCACTCTCCTTTTAAAGGAATGTAAAATTTGATCCATCGAAATCGATTTATATTGTTTTAGTACATCCATAAATAAGTAGCTTTGCCATTCAACAGCTGGCGTTTCAATAAATGGTAAGTGAGGAACAGGTAAACCGATCTCAGGCGGAAGCAGAGAAGGTGTGAAGGAATGAGTATAAAGTTCTTTGAGGAATTTATTGTGGACGGACCCGTATAGAGGAATCGTAATATTCTTTGCCTTTCTAATTTCTTTAATCCAATCTTCTAATCTACTTGAGCGCCTGCTTCCCGGATTTAGCAGATTTGATATAGGTGAGCTGTTTAAAGTCATTATAGAGAATTGTGCTAAGGAATGTTTAACGGTAACGGGCATGATGTGTTGGATAAGGATGAGGTTGTCGGTAACTGGACAGTAAGCGGGAAGATGCCAAGTTCCAGATGAGCTTTTTGTTACGAATAAATAATCGAATCTCGAAAGTGCAACCAGATTATGACCTTTACGTTTAATATTTTTGCCAGCTGTGATCCATATAGGAGTAATATTCGCATGATAATAGCTTTCAGTTCTTTTGACGAAGAGTTCTTCTGGAATTGTAGAGCATTGATATTCTATCGCATATGAAACACCTTTATTCGTAAAGCCAATATCAGGCCTCTGAGCAATTTCCTTATAATATGGCTCTAGCTGAGGAGACAGCCCCTTCTCTTGAAGCCATTTATATAAGGCAAGCTTTCCCTTTAAATGATATTCGGATTCTCTTTCGTACTTTTCCGAGCAGACTGCTCCTTTTTCATGGGCAAAATGAGGAATTTTTATCGTGCCGACTTTTAATAGGACCCGCTCCTCACACTCTGGACAATAGAAGCTTTCACATTTTCTTAACTCTCTAAGCATTTCATGACTATGATTACTTGCTAAACTAAACCATTCTCCTTGCTCTGTTTTTGAAACCAACAAAAAATCATCTCCCTTCTTTAAAGGCTACTATTCGACATATTACTTCATATACCTTTAAAATTTTCAGAAATAATAAAGGAGCTGACCTTTAAGGTGCAGCTCCTTTATAGAAATGGGGATAACAGTCTTGACGTTGATTCAATAATACGATAGCCAATCTTCCTATTTTTGAATTTCTCTAAATCTATTTCTTTGGAACATTGGATATCGTTTAGATATTCTCTTACAAGCTTGTCAGTACTTCTAGTGCGATATAAAAAAGCATTAACCTCGAAATTCAAATGAAAACTTCTCATATCCATATTAGATGTCCCAATGGAAGCCAATTCTTCATCAACGATGACAATTTTGCTATGCATAAAGCCTTTCTCATATTCAAAGATCTTTACACCTGCTTCTAGCAATTCTGGAAAATACGAACGTGACGCATAGAATACAATTCTTTTATCAGGATTCTTCGGTACAAGAAGTCTTACATCAATTCCGCTTAAAGCTGCTATTTTCAGTGCAGAAAATATATCTTCATCCGGAATAAAGTATGGCGAGGCAATCCAAACCGATTTTTCAGCTGAAGTAATCATGGAGAAAAAGATGTTTTTAATTACGCTCCATTCATTATCTGGTCCTCCAGCTATAAGCTGCACTCCGCCATGGATGCTTTCCTCCAAATCAGGAGATAAATACTCCGGAGACATGATGCTTTTGTTCGTCATATAATACCAGTCTTGGAGAAAAATTAATTGCAGGCTTCTTACAGCTTCTCCCCTCATTAATAAATGAGTATCGCGCCAAAATCCAAAGCTCTCATCTCGTCCTAAATATTCATCCCCAATATTTAACCCGCCTACAAATCCAATACTTCCATCTATAACGATAATCTTGCGATGATTGCGGAAATTTATTTTACTGCTAAGAAATGGGAGTCTAACAGGTCCGAAGGGAATTATTTCGATGCCAGCTTTCTTTAGTTCATCAATATATTTATTTGATAATTTCCACGAACCAACTGCATCATAGAGAAAACGGACTTTAACCCCTTCGTGAGCCTTTTGGATAAGGAGATTTTTTATTTCTTGACCAATTTCGTCATGACGTACGATATAATATTCTAAATGAATGTGGTGAGTCGCTTCTTTTAAAGCTTCTAATATATGCTGAAAGGTTTCTTCCCCATTTGTTAAAACCTTTGTTTGTGTGGCAAAAGATATTGGACTATGACCTAAATTTTGGGCCAAATGAAAAAGTTTTCTTTGATGATCCCCCAACTGTTTCATTTTTTCCTCATTAGATGGATCAATCTCTCCTTCCACCCTTAAAAAAGCTTGTTTATCGAGAATGTATTTCTGTCTAAACATTTTTTCTTTCTTATAATTTCGCCCGAATAAGATGTAGAAAATGAACCCGACTAGCGGGAAACTTCCTAAAACAACAAGCCATGTCAAAGTTTGGGCCGGATGCCGATTTTCTAAAAATATGACAAAAGCAATAAATATCACTGACAACGACATCAAAATACTTATATAGCCTAAATATCCGCCTGTTTGCATGACATAATGATCGTAAAGATAAACAAGACCCACCATTATTCCTAGAAATAAGATAATTCTGACTGTGTTCTTCACCTTCTCACCTACCACTTGCCATAAAAAAAACCGATTTCAAACTGAAATCGGATTTTCTATTTAAAATACGATCTTAATTGTTCAAATACATCCTCAGCGATGATTAGTTTTCCATATTCCTCAACGCGATGAATGGTAATTTGTGTTTCGTTCCCATATTCCAATAAAATGGACAGCATATTGTCAACATCCTCTTCACTGAAGGCTTCCTCAGGAAATTCAACGAATAAATAGTACCTTCCCTCAAAGGAATATAACTTTGTTGGAATGGAATCAAGGCCATGCTGCTTGGATAGTGAAATAAGATCTTCAAAGTCTCTAAAACTCAAAAGAAAATCAAGATTTTCCTCATATTCTAATTCCTCATCCGAATTTGGATTAAAATGCTGATCAAGCAGTTCTTCTATTCGCTCATCAACAGGAATATCCTTTAATTTTTCATCTGGTACGGGCAATTCAAACTTTTGGCCATCCTTTGAAAGCTGGGCCTTAGTAACAAGAATTTCTAAACCTTTATCTAATGCCTGAACTTGAATCCATAATGGACCTTCCACAGTGAACTCTTCATCTTCATGGACTTCCTCCATCATTTCCCAAAAAAGTTCTTCGCTGCGTTCGCGGTTATACCAAATTTCATCGCGCTCAAAGCCTCTTTCTTCTATATCACCATAAGAAATATAAAACTTAACTGTATGATCATTTATTCTTTCAATTTCCATATTGCAACTCTCCCTTCCGGAGTAGGATATTGCACCTTGTACTTTTATTTTATGATAAAAAGGATATAAAGGGAATTAAAATGTCACAACTTTTTAAAAACCATTAAACACCCAATGCTTTAAAATTTGCACCTTATTAGGGTAAAACAAATTGTCCTAACATTTTAGCAAAATTCTTTCGCTTTCACAAACTTTATAGCTTTTCTAAAAATATATTAAAAGGACCCTCTTCATTAGAAAGAAGGCCCTGTCCTATTAATTTACTAAGCGCTGTGCTTCACGAAGCTGGAATGTACGGACTTTTCTAGGAAGAAAACGTCTAATTTCATCTTCGTTATATCCGACTTGCAGTCTCTTTTCATCAATGATGATCGGACGGCGAAGCAGACCTGGATTCTTTTTGATTAATTCAAATAAATCTTGAAGAGGCATCGCTTCTAAATTAACATCCAACTTCTGGAATGTTTTTGATCTCGTTGAAATAATTTCGTCTGTTCCATCCTCTGTCATGCGAAGGATTTCTTTTATTTCATCAATTGACAACGGTTCAGAAAAAATATTTCTTTCTTTATAAGCTATATCATGCTCTTCTAGCCATAATTTCGCTTTTCTGCAAGAAGTACAACTTGGTGAAGTGTATAATGTAACCATTTTACAAATTCACTCCCTTAAATTTAGACATATAATCAATATTAG